>CAKVCG010000073.1 GCA_934725525.1 uncultured Brachyspira sp.
TTTTCAAAATTATATAAACCCCATTTTATCTCGACTCTCATATCTTCTTTTTTAGCCAAAGGCAAAATAATATGATTATAAACTTGAGCTATAGCGTTTCCAAAACCTAATCTTTCTATGCTTTTTTTGTCGGCTTCGACTATTCTATCAAGCAAATCGCTTCTCGTTTTCGCAATATAATCTATAAGAGTCGGACCGAAATTAAAACTCATAAACTGATAATTATTCGACATATCGGCTATTTTTCCGCCCAAATCGAGTATTCTCGAATATGCGTTCGGGCTATAGCATTCTTTAGTTATTCTTTCGTTCCAATCATGCGAAGGAGATGCGCTCGCTTCTTTAGGAATTTCTCCCAAAAAAGGATTCTCTCTCGGCGGTTGATAAAAATGTCCATGCAATATTAAATATTTCATAAGTTCATTATAATATAAAATTGTTTAATTGCAAGGGCTATTTTCTATAATTATATCAATTTTAATTTTACTTTTGTGTCGATAATTTATATATTATTAATTATAATAAAAAATTATTTCTTTAAGGAGACTAAAATGAAAAGTCTAAAAAAATTTCTTTTAATAGTCGCAATGGCTACGATATTCGGAGTATCGGCATTTGCCGAAAGCGGTTTTGAGCTTATAATCAATGCTCCTCTACAAATGAGTTTGGGAATTCCACCAAAAATTCTTAAAGACAGCGCCGAAGCTAAAGGCGAAAAAGGGTTTGATTACGGAGTTTCCGCTCAATTCGGGTATATGGCGCAAATATTAAACGGTTTCGGAATAAGTTTACTTGCCGAAATAGGTTATTCGCATGATAATTTCAATATATCCGTAAATGCAAGAGATATAGGCATCGCGACTAACGAAAGAGTCGGTTTTTATTACGGTTTTGAAAATTTACAAATAGGGTTGCTACCAAAGTTAAATATCGGAACATTTTCAATAGGAATAGGCGGAGGAGTTAAAATTCCTTTAAAGGGAAAGGAAACGATAAAAATTGGCGATGAAAAAGGTTCTAAAAATTTGAGCAAAAGCGATATAAAATCTATGCTTAACCCCGATTTTATAGGCTACATTAAGGGAACTTTAGATTATTCTATATTCTTAACCGATAGATTCGCGTTAAATCTCGGTTTATATTTAGGATACGATATTATGGACGCTAAAACGCCAATAGGAGATGAAAGGTATAAATGGGGAAATTTTGATGTTGGAGGCGAAATCGGATTAAGATTCACCCCAAGATAATATATAGTATAGAAAAGAAGATAAAATTATTTTTAGATTAAAAATTAGATAAAAAGCGGCTTATACTTAACCGCGTAAACCGTTTTATTTTTCCTTTGCCGTGAAATTTTAGCGAGTATAAAAAGCCATCCCCACATGATATAAACTCATAGGGGATGGATTAATTAATTTAGGAGTTTGCTACTATATAATAAAATCCGCAAAGATTAAATTATATAGACAAACCGAATCAAATAGCCAAACGGCTCTATACAAAATTGCATTTCATAATCGTAATTATTTTTTATTTTATACATCCCAAATAAAAATTCAAAATAGAAGAGCAAGGGTATAAAAACCCCGCTCTTCATATTTCTTTTTTTATTCTATAGCTTTTTTACCTTACATATTCAGATTAATTTAATCTGCCGTAATCGGTATTATAATATTCTTCGTTAGCGTTTACTTTGTCGCGACTTTTCGCATATTCTTGAGTAAATCTTCTTTGAACGATATTGAATCTATTCTCGCCTTGCTTAACATAAGCGGCAAAACATTCTTCGGCAACTGTAACTATAGTTCCGTCTTCCAAAACGGCAACCGAACCAGAACCCGATATGCTGGATATAGCCATATCGTGAACGCTTTTTAATGTATCGCCATTGCCATCTAATAACGCCAAAGTCAACATTTGGTTCATTATAAAGCCATTAATATTAATACCGCTTCTTGACCTTGTATTGATAAAATAAGAGTTGTTGCCGTCTTTACTTTTCGACATTTCATAATTATTTTCAGAATCGACAAAACTTGATTTGCTTTTTAGCGTAAGCGTTCCGCCTCCGTTAAGTTGTCCTTCATATATTCCTATAGGCTTTGATACTTTTGTATCATAAACTCTTGGAACAGCCGCAAGCTTTACCGTATCTCCGCTCACGGATAAACCCAAAGCCGATCTATAATCTTGAATTGGGAAGACTACACTAGGTCCGAATTCCCAAGACGCTCCCGCATTCGTAGAGTAAAGAACCAAAGCTCCCTGCTCCCCAACTCCACCATTAATTTTTTGAATGACAATTAATGGTAAAACCCATTTGTCGCCATCCATTTTTCCTTGTCCCCATCTTGTATATAGAGCTAATTTTCCACCGTTTTTTAATAATGTAGCTTTCATTTTGTCGTTAGCGTATTCTCTAATAGCCTCGCTTCCGCTTTTACCATTATTTGTAATATTTAGCTCTTCCCATTTACCAAAACTAATAGAGCTTCCACTTGCGGTTCCCTTAGCTATTTTTATCTCAGATTCGCCTCTGCCCGTTTTATCTGGCGCTGCGCCCGCTCCGGCAGCCGCTACTACCGAAATCTCATTTCCTTTTGAAAAAACTACTGGAGAGCCTTTAGAATATTGAGCGCCTTCTGATGCGGAAGATTCGTTTCCTACTATTTTGTCATTACCCATACCTTTAGGATCGTAGACAAGTCCATCTCCTCCTCTATCGTTCGCCATATATACTATATCTACTTTAGCCTGTCCGTCTACGCCGACATCGTTTTCTCCGCCCTGTCCATATCTTTTTTCATAGAATATAGCCATACTCTTTTTATTGTTGTTTCCATAAGTAATTACTACTGGAGTTCGGTAATAAGCTACGCCGTCAGATGAATCGGATATAAGTCTTATATGAATCATCTCATTTGTATACTTCTCCTGTAGCTCAGGGGTTAACATACCGTCTGGAGTTTCGATAACGTCAACTTTATCCTCTGGTCTTACAAGCCCGCCTTCTTCAACGCTAGTCGGACCTTTCTTACAGCTTATGCCGACCCAAACAAACAATAAAGCTGTAGCTAAAATAATTAGCCTTTTCATAAAATAAGATTTTTTTAGACTTGCCATATTACAAATCCTCCTTAAAAAAATTAAAATTTATAAATAACAGATAATAATATCTGAAACTTATCGAATTGAACTCCGTTAGGAGCGCGGAACATGCGGGTAAAATTTCCCGCCAAATATTTAATAAAATTTTTGATTGATAAAATAGTTTTGAGAGAGTTTTTATAACTATAGATACAATGATGGCGACATGACATGACATGACATGACATGACATGACATGACATGACATGACATGACATGACATGACATGACAATCGTTTATACAGTATTCCAATTTACAATATTTTTCGTTAACCATTTTATTACTTTTACTTTCCTTAAATCTCTACAAATAAGATAACAAATTTTTTTAAAAAGTCAATAGAATTTTTTTAAATTTTTATAATATATAGTATCGTATTTTTATAGATAAATATTATTGTTTTTATTAACATAATTTTTATTTAATCGATACCTATTAAGGTTTGCAAAAAAAGAATATTTATGTTATATTAAATTCGCATGTGCCTATAGCTCAATTGGATAGAGCGTCAGATTGCGGTTCTGGAGGTTGGAAGTTCAAATCTTCTTAGGCACGTTTTGGGCATTTGGAGAGATGTCCGAGCGGTTGAAGGAGCGCGATTGGAAGTCGCGTATATGTAACAGTATCGTGGGTTCGAATCCCACTCTCTCCGAACGATTTTATATCGTTTTACATCTCTTATGACGGGCTGCTGCGGCAATTCCTGATGAATCCGCCAGGTTCGGAAGGAAGCAACGGTAAGTCAATCGAATTGGGCGCCAGTTTGCTCGTTATAAGGGGCTTTTATTTCAACGATTTAATAAAAAAATTTTTAGAAACATATTGACAAAATTAATGTATCTTTATACAATAAACGATATTAATTTTATGGAGCGATTAAATGGCAACTGCTAAAAAGAAAGAAAATTCTGAAATAAAAAAAGACGGAAAAAACGAAGCTATAGATGCGATTACCGACCAAATAAATAAAAAATACGGAGCGGGTTCTTTCATGCGACTCGGAAGTAATAAAACGGTTAATGTCGATGTAATATCTACGGGAGCTTTGACTTTAGACCATGCGCTTGGAGTCGGCGGAATACCGAGAGGAAGAATAACGGAAATATACGGACATGAAGCATCGGGAAAAACTACTCTTACTCTTCATGTAATCGCGGAAGCTCAAAAGGCGGGAGGATACGCCGCGTTTATTGACGCGGAACATGCTTTAGACCCTACTTACGCGAGCGCTTTGGGGGTCGATATTGACAATTTATATATTTCGCAGCCAAACTCTGGAGAAGAGGCTTTGGAAATATTGGAGAAAGTGGTTTCTTCAACGGCTTTCGATATAGTGGTTGTCGATTCGGTTGCCGCTTTGGTTTCGAGAGCGGAACTTGCGGGAGATATTGGAGACGCGCATATAGCTTTGCAAGCCCGCTTAATGAGTCATGCTTTGAGAAAATTAACCGCGATAATAAGCAATACGAATACGGCGGTTATATTTATCAATCAGTTAAGGCAAAATATAGCGACTACAGGCTACGGAGCTGGACCTACCGAAACGACTACGGGAGGAAAGGCTTTGAAATTTTATTCTTCCGTTAGGCTCGATATTAGAAGAACTGAATGGATAAAGAAGGGAGACGAAACGATTGGGCATAAAGTAAAAATTAAAGTGGTAAAAAATAAACTCTCAGCTCCTTTTAAAGTCGTTAATTTGGAAATTATATTCGGGCATGGGATTTCCTCCGAAGGTTTATTAATAGATTTGGCTATGGAATCTAAAATTATCACAAGAAGCGGCGCTTGGTTTTATTATAACGGCGAACAAATCGCTCAAGGGAAAGAAAAAGTTAGAGAATTGCTTTCAGCCGACCCTAAAATGAGATTGGAACTTGAAATACAAATAAGAGAAAATTTGAATATGGGCGGAATTGAAAAAGTAAAAGAAGACCTTGCGGAATATTTGGAAAGTCAAAAAAACGGAGTCAAAAAATCGGATAAAACAGAAACGGAAAATAAAAAAGAAGATTTGGATAAAAAAGCGGCTTCAAATAAACCGGAAACTAACGATTTATTGATTAATACGGAAAATAATGGTTAAATTATGCCAACTTACGAATATAAATGTCAAAAATGCAGAAATAAATTTGATTTGAATTAAACAAAAAATAATTATGTCTAAAAAAATATCTTTAATGAATCTTTCTGAAGACGATTTGGCGAAATTTTGCGAAAGCAATAATTTTCCAAAATTTCATTCTTCGCAAATTTTTAATTGGATATATAAAAAATACGCGACAGATTTTGAAGAGATGAGCGATATTCCTAAAGATTTGAGAGCCTCGCTTAAAGAAAATTATTTTATTCATAATTCAAAAGTGGAAAATATATTCGAGGACGAGCATGGGACTAAAAAATTATTAATATCTTTATACGATAAAAGAAAAATAGAATCGGTAATATTGTCTAAAAACGAAAGAGTCACATTTTGTTTATCGTCTCAAGTGGGCTGCGGATATTCCTGCGCTTTCTGTTCTACGGGGGCTATGGGACTTTCAAGGAATTTGACGGCAGACGAAATACTCGCGGAATTTATATTAATGAGAGCGATAACAAAAAAAGTCAATTCTATAGTTTTTATGGGAATGGGCGAACCTTTGGCAAATACGAAAAATTTATTCAAGGCAATAGAAACCATAAATTCTTATAAAGGATTTAATTTGGGAATAAGACATATAACGATATCGACCGCGGGAGAGATTACGGGAATAAAACAGTTAATAGAAAAAGATTTGGATTGCAGGCTTGCCGTTTCTTTGCATTCTCTAAAAAACGAAGTGAGAGATAAAATAATGCCGATAAATAAAAAATATAATGTGGACAATTTGATTTCCATATTGAAGCGATACAGCAAAAACGGAAAAAGAATGATAACTTTTGAATGGGTTCTTATAAAAGATATTAACGATTCGGTAAACGATGCTTATAGAATAGTAAACCTAAAAAAAGAATTTCCATTTAAAGTTAATATAATACCAATGAATCCTGTAGAACATGCTCCCGAACTCAAAAAGCCAAATAAAGATATTATTTTAAGGTTCAAATCTATATTAAAAGACAACGGCGTGGAAGTAATCGAAAGATTCAAACAAGGACAGGATATACTCGCGGGATGCGGACAGCTTGCCATAAAAAACTAATAATTTGATTAAAAATTCCGATATAAAAAATAATAATACTTTTTAAATTAGAAATAAAATTTTCAATTAAAGTTGATTTGCATGATACATGAAAAAAGAAAAATAAAATATACAAAAGTTCGCAGAAAAAGAAATTCATTTTCTAACGGTTTAACTATTGATTTTATAAAAAAATATTTAATAGGAATTGTTTCCGTAGCAATTTTTATTATGCTTGCAAATTTTATGCTGTTAGGAATTCATACATCTTCAAATAATATTTTAAAAGAAAATCGTTTATCGGAAATACTTCCCGAAACCAATAATAACTTAGAAGAAAGTTTAAATAATATCCCAACGATAACATCCGATGCGAATACCGTTGCAAACTCCTCCGATATTTTCTACGATTATTTAACTTCGGATGATAGTTTAAATAGCGATGGAATAATAGGAATGAAATACGAAGAATATACGATAGAAAACGGAGATAATTTGACGTTAATATCTACAAAAATAGGCGTCAATCTGGATACTTTAGTGAGCGTTAATAAAATAAGTAACGCGAATAAATTGCGACCCGGACAGAAAGTAAAAATTCCTAATCGCAACGGTTTATTATACACGGTTCAAAAGGGAGAAAGTTTGAAAGAAATTACCGAAAAATATGATATTCAATTGGATAAAGTTTTAACTTTCAATAAAATCTACGATAAGGATAATATAAACATTGGAGATGAAATATTTTTACCCGGCGCAAAATATACTTTGGAAGAGAGAATAGATAAATTCGGGCAGATGTTTATCTTGCCTACCAAAGTAACGAGGGTTAGCAGTTTATTCGGATATAGAGTTCATCCGATTACAAAAGTAAGAACTAAACATATGGGAGTCGACATACCCGGCGACTTAAATACTCCCGTTTACGCTGCAAGAAACGGAAAAGTTATATTTGCAGGTTATAGCGGAGGATATGGAAATTTGGTAATCGTTCGTCATGATAAAGGATATACCACATATTACGGACACTTAAATCAAATAAATACTAAAGTCGGCGCCAATGTAATAGCCGGAAACTTGATAGGAAGAATGGGAAACACGGGAAATTCGACTGGAAGTCACTTACATTTTGAAGTTAGAAGAAACGGCGAGGCTTTGAATCCCGTTGATTTTATATCTATAGCGAAGTTTATCAGGAAGAGATAATTATCTTATCCTCTTTATAAAAAATTTCATTATTTCATTAACATAATCGCTCGAAGTGTCGAGTAATATTCTTTCAACGGAATTTTTTTTAAGGAAATTTAATTTATCTTCCATGATTTTATTTTGTTCGATTAAATATTTTTCTTTTACAATTTTATTGCTCATATCGAAATATACAAAATCATCGTTTTCCAAATCGGACATAATCAAAGTTCCGCCAAGATTTGGCATTTCGTATTCCAGCATATCGTTTACCAAGCAAACTATAAAATCATGTCTTTTTTTCGTTATATCGATTTCTTTTTTCGGAAGTTCTGAGCAAATATCGGTTATTAAAAAAGTCACGCTTCCTCTCGATTGAATTCTGTTAAAATATTCCAAAGTGTTAGCTATATCGGTTTTTGTGTTTTTAGGCTCGAATTCTATAAGCTCTCTTATTATTCTTAAAACATGATTTCTGCCTTTATTTAGCGGAATAAATTTTTCAACCGTATCGGTAAAAATTAAAAGTCCGACTTTATCGTTATTTTTCAAAGCCGAAAACGAAAGCAAGGAGGCGACTTCTATTATTAGATTATGTTTTGTTTTTGTAAATCCGAAATTCGTTGAAGCGGAAAAATCCGCAAGTATTATAACATTAAGCTCCCTCTCTTCTCTAAATCTTTTTATAAAAGGCTCGTTATATCTTGCGCTAACTTTCCAATCCATCGCCCGAACATCGTCTCCAATCGTATATTTTCTAACTTCGTCAAATTCTATTCCATGCCCCTTAAACGCCGAATGATACCTCCCCGAAAAGTAAGAGTTTACTATTCTTGAAGTTTTTATTTCTATTTGCCGAACCAACTTCAAAATATCTTTAGTCGTTATATCGCTATTCCCAAACATTTATTTATCCGATAAAATTTCGTTAATAATTTTTTCTATAGTTTTTAAATCAATATCTTTCATAAAAGTAAACGGCTTCGGATTTAATTTAAGTTCCGCAATTTCTTTTTCAAATATAGAAACATTATGCCAATTTCCGCATTTATATCCCGTTTTATGATATTCTCCG
>CAKVCG010000074.1 GCA_934725525.1 uncultured Brachyspira sp.
GCTATATTTGAAGCGACTTGCAAGAGTAGGGTAGATTTGCCGATTCCAGGCTCTCCTCCGATTAAAATGACGCTTCCAGATACTATTCCGCCTCCGAGAACTCCGTTAAGTTCTTCTATTTCCGTTGAAATCCTCGCGTTATCGAAAGTTTTTATTTTTTTTATAGAAGTGAGTAAAGCCTTGCCTACACTGGAATTTTTATTTATGTTTTTTACATTAATTTTATTTTCTTCTGGTTCGTTAAAAGGTTTTAATGTATTCCATGAATTGCAGGACGGACATTTTCCCATCCAATTAATAGTCGTCTCCCCGCAGTTTTCACAGATAAAAACTATATTATTCTTTTTCGGCATTATTGAATTTCTCAAATATTTTCTTTCTTCGTTTTTTGTCCGAATTCCATAAAGCGAGTCCGAATATTATAACGACTAAAGGAACGACAACTATATTTATAACTCTCACAAACAATTTTAAACTTTCGGGAATTTGATAAGGAGGATTAAATATCGCTCCCTTTCTTCTTATGCTCATCAGTCCGCCGTCTCCAGCCATATAATCGATTAAATTCATTAAGAATATTTTATTCGCCTGATAAGCGCTGTTTTTTCCTATGTCGTAAGAACCGATTACTATTATTTTTCCGTCGCTTGTAGAATTTATTCTGTTTATATTCGCGATATTTCCGAGATTATTATTCGTGCCGTCATTTGCGATTTCTTTTCCTAAAAACGCGCTTTCCATTCTGCCTTCTGATATCGCTGCAAGAAGCCTTTTTGAAAATCTGCTCTCATCGGAAGGCGCTCTGTCCATAGAAGTAAATATATTTTCAGTTTCAATCCAACTTCTATCGCTCGTATGAAGCAAAGGAGTTATTTTTACGCCGTCAATATTCGTATTAATCAAAACTTCCGAAGACATTGGCGAGAGTATTAAACTTATACTTTTCGTTATATCGTTTTTTGAATTTACATTTTCCGTAGTTATCATAGGAACATAATATAATCTTTGTTCAAGTCCGTTCTGCTGATTTCTGCTTCTATAAGAATTTTCGTCAAATATCATATTTGAGGCGACATATAAACCGTAGTTTGTAAGAATATCGTTTAATTTATTGTCGATTAAAACTAATCGAGGTTCGCCATATACGGGATAAGCGCTTTCTTCTATATTAAAACCGTTAAGCATAAATAAAACGGGTTTCCCGCTCATTATAAATTGGTCTATTTTATATAATTCGCTTTCCGTAAAAGGAGCTTGGCTTCCAGCTATAATCAAAGCGTCTATAAACGAAGGAATATTTTCATTTGTAATATTTATGATTTCAAAATTATGATTTTGGTTTATTTCTTCCAAATATTCCGTAAAACTATTATATCTGTCGTTCGGATTCCCGCCGAATTCTTGCGGAATATCCACATAATCTGGTTCGCCATGTCCCGTTATATAGCCTATATTTGCCTTGAGTCCGAGCATACCGTCAATATTTTTCAATATATCGTCTTTAACCGCCGCAAAATCTCCGTATAGAATCGAACTTGTGGATAATTCTTTTATATTGTCTCCGTTTTCTAAAACTAAAGAAAAATAAGCGCTTCCCTCTTTCACAATTAAATTTCCTCTTTCGTCTTTAATGTCGCCCCATTCCAACTTTTTTATATTTAATTTGTTCAATATTTCTTCGGCTTCTTCGTTATCGTTAGACATATCCATATTATTGAAAACGACTTTATTCATAAGATTTTGATTCGCCTCGTTTACCGCTTGCATAATGGAATCTGGAACGGAAGTCGCGGCGCCTAAAGGAAGAAGTTCATAGATTTCGGGGGAAGCTATATAATAAATATTTAAATTATTTTCGAGTCTCCTTAATTTGTCATTTTTGTCCACTAATTTTTTTATAACGGTATCTATATTATATTCCAAACCTTCGGTAGATTCTATAAACGGCAAAGTTTCAACGGAATCTCCATACAAAAACGTTAGTCCCATATAGGCTATTTTAGTTTGAGCTTGGTCTCTCTCTAATACGCTTATTTGACGAGAGTTTATTCCATATTGATTAGCTAAAGATTGATTTTTTGAAGCGTCTATAATTTCAAACCTTATATTTTTCGATTTATAACCTTCGAATATGTCTTTTACATATTTTTCATAAGTTGAAAAAGGAGGCGGAAGATTCGGCGTCACAAAAAATTTCACGCTCATAGGTTCTTTTATATTTCTTATAAGGGTTTTACTTTCCCTGCTTAAGGAATAAACTTTATCCCTCGTTAAATCAAAAGAAGGGTTGAATTGATTGATAATAGAATTGATTAAGATTATAATTACCAAAACTAAAATAAATGTTATGATTCTGTCTTTTTTCTTATTCATAATATATTCCATAATAAAATAAATTTAGATAGACTATATAATAATATATAATTCATTATAAAACAAGTGTTTTTATTGATTGTTAAACTATTTTTATATTGATTGCTAATATTTTAAAATTCACGCATATTAAGATTTAATAATAAAAAATCATTAAAAATATTTTAACCGTTTCCGACAAATTAACATAATAATTTTATTAAAAATTGAAAATATTATTATAAATTTGTATAAAATAAAAAGTAAATTGGAGATACTTATTAAATGAGAAGAGAAAATTACGAATTGCAGAATTACGATATGCAACAGGAATCATGGCGTATATTTAGAATAATGGGAGAGTTTGTCGAAGGTTTTGAAACTATGTCCTACTATAAAAACTGCGTGACGATTTTTGGAAGCGCGAGGACAAAAGCCGAACATCCTCATTATAAAGCGGCTTATGAAACGGCAAAATTACTTGCAAAAAATAAATACGATATAGTAACTGGAGGCGGACCCGGAATAATGGAAGCGGGAAACAGAGGGGCTTACGATGCCGATGGAAATTCAATAGGCTTATGCATAGAACTTCCGCATGAACAAAAAACGAACCCTTATGTTAAAGAAGAGCTTAAATTTAGATATTTTTTTGCAAGAAAGGTTATGTTCGTAAAATACGCGAAGGCTTTGATAATATTTCCCGGAGGATTTGGAACTATGGACGAAATGTTTGAGACTTTAACTTTAATACAAACGAAAGTGTTGCATAAAATTCCCGTAATAGTTTACGGAAAAGAATTTTATAAAGACCTTATTGGATGGATAAAAAAAGATATGATTAAAGAAAAATATATAGACGATGAAGATTTGGATTTACTTCATTTTATGGAAACTCCGAAAGAGGCTTTGAATATAATTAAAAATTTTTATAAAAACAAAAAATAAATAATTAAATGAAAATTTTAATAATGTTTTTTTTAACGGGAAATTTTCTTTTCGCTCAACTACCCGCTTTTTTTGATTTGGACGGTTATAAGAATTTAAAATTCGGTATGGGCGAAGAAGAAGCGAGCGGTAAAATTACAAATTATAATTTGATTCTGCATGCCGATTTTTTTGAAACTATAGAATTAAACAAAAACTCTTTCCTTAATATTTATAAAAACGATAAAGACGAAACCGCTTATTATTTATATTTTCACGACAATTATTTATATAGAATAGAAATATGCAATCATATAGGATACAGTTATAATAATCCGATATTTTCTTATCCATCGGAAGGCTCGAAGATAGACGATATAAAAGAAAAATTAATCGGAGAGTTTGGAGAGGTTTCAAAAACCGACATTAAATATTATACTTTTTACGATAAACCTTTTGAGGAATATATTTTATGGTGGACATCCGATTTAGTTTCAATATCGTTATATATAAAGCCCGATTTGGAGACTTTGGATAAAACAATCAAAAAATATTCTTATAGAATTTCTTTTTACGATGAAATTAAAATGAAAAAAATACATAAATGAAACAATAGATTCGGAGCAAACAATTTTTTATTTTTATACCTTTTTTATTTTCTTTTATTTATCGTTAAACTCTATTTCTTTAGCATCAAGCCATAATTTATCCAAATCGTAATATTCTCTGCCTTCTTTTGTAAATATATGTATAACCAAAAAACCATAGTCGCTTAAATGCCATAAAGATTCTGGAGTATTGTCGTTTACGGAGTAGGGCAGTATTCCTTCTTCTTTAAATTCTTTATAAACAGCATCCGCTCCCGCTTTCATTTGAGGCGAAGATGAAGCCGTAGCCAAAATAAAAAAGTCAGACAAAGAAGTTATATCTTCCAAATCCAAAACTTTTATATCTTCAAGTTTTTTATCGTCTAAAATTTTAGCAGCTTTCAAAGTTAGCTCTTTAGCTTTTTCTCTGTCTATAAATTTTTTTTTAACTTTTTTGTTTACGGTATTTTTTTCAATATTCTTATCTTGTGATTTCATAATAATCCTTTCCTAATATTAATACGGCGTTATTTAAAAGCCTTCTGTCCGTTTTTGCGTAAACTCTATTTATTCTGCATTCTTTTGCCACAATAAAACTTTTTTCTATCTGCCCGTTTCTTATAAGAACTACGCTTTCGTTCAAATTATTTATTCTAAAATTCCCGTATTCTCCCGCTTTAAAACCTCTATATCTCATTCTTATGCTTATTCTGTCGGCAAGTCCTCCGATTCCCGTTCCGTTCAAAACTATCAAACTTACATCTTCCGTTTCAAGTTCGCTTTTTTGAGTTTTAAGCCCGACATATAAAGTCAAATCGTCCAACTGTTTAATCAAAGCTTTCCCTTCCAATATCGGAGTTAGTAATCCTCGCTCGTTCATATTTGCGTCCGCAGATTCCACAATCAAAGTCCTTTCGCTACTGTTTGCAAGCATATCGAATAAAATTTTAATATCTGGCGGTCTTAAATTCGATTTCATTCTTGAAGCTATTTTGCCTCTCATATCTTTTGACATCATTATATTTTTAAGTTCGGGATTTTGTATAATTCCTATCATAGCGTTTATAATTACATCTTCCAATCGATATAAAGTTTCTATTTCTTCGTATCCTCGCATAGTCAAATAATGCAAATAAGAAACGACTTTATTTCCGTAAAAAATCCATTCGCCTATATCGAAAGCGAAATTTTCTTCGTTAATAGGCTCTTCGATATACATTCTAACCCCGCCGATTAAATCCACAATATCCGAAATTTGATTATTATCTACCGTTATTTTATAGGTTATTTTTTTTTCTATAGAAACTTCTATAGCTTTAAAAACGGCTCTCTTTCCCCCCGTTTCATATAGTTTATATAAAGGAATATTAACTTTTTCTTTATCTCTCCGCAAAGCTAAATTTTTTGGAAGCCCTATGATTCCGATTCTATTATGCAAACTCGACACGACTCCGACATAAGCGCCGTAAGGAATATTATTATCGTCTATAAATAAAATCGCAAAATATAATTCTCTGTCATTTTTTTTAGAACTTTTTAAATCGCTATAAAAGAAATAGTAGAATAGTAATATTATGATTCCAATCCCCGCTATTATGGACGAAATCATAAATACCAACGCTTTTTTATTGGCGTTGCTTATAGATTTTAAATATTTATAATCGGATTTAACATTATTTTTCTTATTCACAATCGACATATAAATATAATATATTATGTTAAATAAGTTGTCAAATTCTATATTTATATAAATTATTATATTGCTATTGAAATTGTTTTACTTTATTTTATAATATATATTATATATAAAATTACGGATAAATTAAATGAATATGGCAAAGAGAATGGTTTTTATATTAGGTTTGCTTTTGGCTTTCATATCAATAACCGCTATGACTTCTTATGATAGACCTAAAAATAAAAAAGATATAGAAAAAGATTATTAATTTTATGATTAAATTTATTTTATTTATTATTAATATAATATTATTTTGTGGGACAAACTTATATTCCATAGCTATAACGGTTTTGCCTTTTACAAGTTCAAATATAGAATGGATAGAAGAGTATATGGTTGACGACGGTATTCCTAGAACATTGGAATATTCTTTAGTAAATACTCATCTATTTGAAGTAAGCGATTATGATTTGCTTATTTCTTATTTTGCCTCCTACGAAATTGTCGCTTCTTATAAAACATTGCAGACAAATTTGCAAGTCGCTTCAAAATTTGTTAAAGAAACTTTTGACTCCGACTATATGATAAACGGAGAAGTTTTAAATTTTACTTTAAAAAGAGGAGGAAAAGACACGGCTAATGTGGAATTAAAAGTTAATATTATGGATATAAATACTTTAGACATCGTAAAAACTTTCACAAATAACGCGAGTTATGTTTTGCCAGATAATAGTCCAGTTTATAAATCGGAAGACGCTTTATTTTATGAAAGCGCGCTTGGAAGAGCTTCGCTTTTGGCATCCGATAAAATTGTAAGCGATATTGTAAAATTTTTTAATATATCGGCGCTTTCCGGCATAATAACGAGAGTAGAAGAAAATAAAATATTTATTAATTTGGGAAAAAAAGATAATCTAAAAATCGGAGACAAATTCGATATATATAAATTTGAAAGAGTATTGGAACTTCCAAATGGGAATACAAATATTTTAGAAACAAATTCTTATACAAATACTCATACAAATAGTTTGAATCAGACTTTTGTAAATAAAAGCAATATTCCTAAAACTTATTTTAACACTAATAACGCTATTGAAGAATATCGACATATAAGGAGCAATGAGAAAGGCGATGTTTGGTATACGAGCGAAATGCTTTATAGATATAGGTTCTATAATAAGAAAGAAGATTTTGTAACATCAGCCGAAGTTATAGAATTATACGATAATTACGCGATATTGGAGAATAAAAGCGATAAAGAAATAGAGCTTATGATGAGGGTAAGGATAAAGGAATGATTAAAGATAAAAATAACGGAGTTTATTTATGATTTCTAAAAATAATGTATCGTTTAGCAAAGTCGACAAAAAAGATTATTTTATTTATATAGATAAAAACACAAATAGAGGAATATTTACCCCTTATTATAAAGGAACTCATAATAGTTTTTTCTATGATTTTAAAATATCAAAATGCAGAATATTTCATAAAAACGCTAAATCATATTCAATTTTGGATTTATCTTTGGACGGCAAAAAAGTAATGATAATATCCAACGATGCGGACGAACTATTAAACAATAAGTTAAGAATACTTGAAATAGGAACTAATAAAATATTTTTAGAGTTAAATTATATGTATATTTACGAAGCCTATTTTACGGGAAATCCAAGATATATATTATGTAGAGGCAAAGATTTTAATATTATTAATACTTTTATTTACGATATAATTGATAAAAAGATAGTATATGTTTTAAAAGAAAATATTTTTATAAATAACGGCTGTTTTTATGAAAATAGAGAATATTTTATTTATCCTTCTACACATGAAGATAATACGATTAATCAGCTTAATCTTTTAACTTTATCGGATGCTAAATTTAAAGTTGATTATTCTAATATAAAAATATCAAAGATATGCTTGATAAATAAAAAAGATTTGGCTCTAATAGACGGAAATAAGGCTATATATTTATACGCCAATAAGAGAATATATTGGAAAATAGATTTGTTTTTACTCTTTACTTCAGAATACGAGGGCGGAATATTCTATTTGGATAGAAAAATATATTTGGATACTCCCGCGCATGTAAGAGAAAGCAGCGACGCGGAAATTATCGCAAGCACGGTTTTATTTAGGATAGACGAGGACAGCGGGAATTTGGAATATTTGGTGTTGCCAAACGATATAAAATTCAAGCGATTTACCACTATGTTCGGTTCTAAAATAATAGATTCTTCGGGGAACGTGTTTGATGTTAGGACGAATAAATTACAATCATTTCCGCTAAAATTATATAGATAATTATACAATATTCATGAAACTTCTAATAACAAGGGGTTGAAACCCCTTGTTATTATATTTTCATAGATTTTAGTAAAAATTTGATTTTAAAATTTAGCTTTATTAATAGTAGATTGCTTCGGGCGTTGCCCTCGCAATGACGGTGAAATAAGTCGTCATTACGAGGCTATTTATAGCCGAAGTAATCCACAAAAAAGAAATTTTATTAATTTTGGATTGCTTCGATTTGTAAAACAAATCTCGCAATGACAAAATTTTTCGCAATGACAGAAATTTGTTAACTTTATTGATAACAAGGGGTAGCTACCCCTTGTATTAACAATTCGAATATAAGCATACAAGGGGTTAAAACCGCCTTGTTATAAGAATTTGGATTGCCACGCCTCACACCTACGGTGTCGAGGCTCGCAATGACAACGAACGAAATAACAAGGGGTTACAACCCCTTGTTGTTATATTTTCATAGATTTTAGTAAAAAAGCGAGGAATTAGCTTAAAAATTTTATAAAAAAGCCGATTTTTTAATAAAAAAGTTTGAAAAAAATTTGACAACGGCTTTTAAATTTACTATACTATATATTATAAATATTAAAGGCATTAATGTTATGGTAAGT
>CAKVCG010000075.1 GCA_934725525.1 uncultured Brachyspira sp.
TTTGCTCTTGCCGTATCCCAATTAGCGTTTAACTCTTCCAATTTTTGAACTTTGATTCCGTTTTCGGTTATATATTTAGTTACATGAGAAGTTCTTCCCTCGGCATCGGGATGTCCAGGCTCGCCTTTTATCAAAACATACTGTATAATTCCGTCTCCATTTTTATCCCAAGAAGGATTCGCTCTCCAAGTATTTACGACTACTTCGCCTTGCATATCGCCCGATTCTTCGCTTTTAGTTCCCACAAACCAAACTTTGTCATAACTGCTCATAGCTTGAGGACTCGCTTCTTTATTAAAGAAGATTACGGGAATATCTTTTTTTTTCGCTTTATCTATTATAGTTTGCGCCGCTTGAGGGTCAACTAAATTAATCGCCAAAACTTTAGCCTCTCTGTTTAGCATAACATCCACTTGGTCGTTCTGCTGAGCCTGATTGTTTTGGGAATCGTTCATTATTAAATTAGCTTTTCCCGAAATAAGACTTTCAATATTTCTTCTAACGAAAGACATAAAATTATCGTCATACCTATAAATAGTTACTCCGATAGTTGGCACATCCGCGCTGGCTTTTGAGCCGCTCTTCTCTCCGCATGAAACAATCAATACGGATGTTATTATAAGCATAACGCTTACAATAAGGATTAAAGATTTTCTCATGATTTAAGTTCTCCTTAAAAATAAATTTAATTAATATTCTAATTATTAAGTATATACATTTTTATTTTTAAATCAAGTTTTTTTGATTTATATTATATTTCTATATAGAGTATTAATTATAAGCTTCCAAAGCGTCTTCTATATTTTCTTTAGTAATCGCTTTATAAGGAACTCTAACCGCTTTAACTTCGTCAAGTTTATAATCCGTTCCGTCTAAAACATCCTTGCCCGAAGCGACATTTAAAACCATATCGACAACCGCTCTCGCTTGGTCTTTAGGACTTTGCAAAACCGTGCCGAGTATCGAGCCTTTTCTTATCTCTTCAATAACTTCGGGTATAGCGTCAACTCCGACAATAGGAATATATTTACTTTCATCTCCGATATTATAGCCTTGAGCTTGAATCGATTTTAAAGCGCCTAAAGCCATAGAATCGTTATTTGAAAATATAAACTCTATGCTATCGCCATATTTTTTTATCCAAGTGTTCGCTATATTTTGCGCCTGAAGAATATCCCAATTTGCCGTCTGTTCGTCAAGCTGTTCTAAAATTATTCCATTATCGATTAATACAGCTTTTATTCTTTCCGTTCTGCCTTCCGTATCTGGATGTCCCGCGAGCCCTTTTAATAGAAGATATTGAATTTTTCCGTCTCCGTTTTTATCCCATTTAGGATTTGAAAGCCATGCGTTTAATACCATCTCTCCTTGAATATCGCCCGATTCTCTGCTTCTCGTTCCCACATACCAAACTTTATCGTAGCTCATAATATGTTCCAACCTTGGCTCTATGTTAAAAAATATTAACGGAATTCCCGCGTTTTTCGCCTTATCAATAATCACATTAGCGGACATCGGGTCGACTAAATTGATAGCCAAAGCGTCAACTTTTCTTTGAATCGCCGCGTCTATTTGGTCGTATTGTTTAGCTTGGTCGTTTTCCGAATCGTTCATAATAAAAGAAGCCTTTCCCGTTAGCATCGATTCGATATTTCTTCTCATAAAAGACAAAAAATTATCGTTATAGCTATAAATCGTTATTCCGAGTCGAGGCTGCCCGCTTTTTTTAGAATCTTCGTTAGAACAACTTACAAACGAAACTAATAAAATAATTAAAACAAAAAATAAAGCGATAATTCTTTTTGACATATTTTTTCTCCTGTTTTTAAAATATTTTTGAAATATGTTTAAATTATAGTTTAATAGATTTTAATGTCAATATTATTATAAAAAATTATTACCAAGTTTCTTTTATTTTATTCAAAATGTCTTCGGTAAGTTTAATCGTTCTGACATCGTCTTCTATCGAAACTAATTTTTTATCTTTTCCTAATATGCAGTTGGCAAAATGTTCGTCTTCCAATTTGAGCGGATTGTCTCTGTGAATAAATACTCTTTCTATTATAGATTCTTGAGTATAATTTATTCCGATAGAAGTTTTTATTTTGCTTTGACTCGCCGCCTGACGATGAATCGTTATATCTTGCGTGGCATAATCCAATATAAAATGGGCTTCTTCCGAACTAATCGCTAAAGTTCTAATTTTCTCCTGCGTCACTCTGCTTGCGTTTATCGTGGCTATCGTATTTCCTTCAAATTCCAATAACGCGCTCGCAATATCTTCATTTTTAGTTTTTATTCTTTTCCCGCTCGCCGAAAATCTCATTAAAGGTTTTTTCACCAAAGAAGTTACAATATCCAAATCATGAATCATAATATCGAATACCACTCCGACATCGGTTATGCGTGGAGTGAAAGGAGCTAATCTTCTCGCCTCTATCAAATAAGGATTTTCTATTATATGATGCAATTCTTGAACCGCTCCGTTGAATCTTTCGACATGTCCCACTTGAAATATAATATTTTTTTCTTTTACAATCGCTTCCAATTCTTCCGCTTGAATAAAATTTTCAGTCATTGGTTTTTCGACTAAAACATGTTTTCCTTTTTGAACGGATTTTTTCGCTATATCGAAATGAAATTTTGTCGGACTCGAGATTATAACGGCGTCGCATCTGTCTATCGCTTCGTCCAAACTTTTAAAACTATTTAAATTATATTTGTTTGAAATTTCCTTTAAATGTTTTTCGTCCGCATCGTAAATCCCGCTTAAATTAATCGAGTTTATTTGATTTATAACATTGAGATGAAATTGTCCCATTCTTCCAACACCAATAATACTTATATTGATTTTTTCCATAGAATAAAATTCCTAATTTTTAATTTTTTATTTAATTTTTTAAATTTATAAAATTATATTGTAAAGATTATAATTAATAATTTGATAAACTTCAATAGGTTTTAATATTTTTGAATAATAAATATGGAATGCCAATCAATCGCTAAACGAAATTACGCCTTCAATTATAGCCTCGAATCTGTCTGGCTCTATTATCGCTATGGTGTCGTCCGTTTTTAAATTTGGAGCGAAACCTCCGATACTGATTAAGAAAGAGTGAGCGCTTTTATAAACTCTCGCGTAATCTACAAATTGGTCTACCGTATCCTGCCTCATAGGATAGCCCGAAGTATCGAGAGCGAATGTGCTTTTATATGACTGTCCTTCAGAACCGAATTTTTTTATCGTAACGAAGAAAACCAAAGTATCCGATTTTTTGCTATGGTCGGTCACTATATATCCGTTTAAAGTAAGCACTCTATAAAAATGTTTTTCCAAATAATCTACAACATCCATCTCCAAAGCCGTTCTTAAAGCGTTATTTGCGATAATCGAACTATAAGTTTTAAGTTTATGGTCAATATCCAAATAAATATTTCTTGTCGATTTTATTATTTCCCACTGTCGAACAGCGTTTTCAAATTGTTTATTTTTTACCAAAGTTTCGGCGTATCTATATCTTTCGTCAACCACTTTATCGTTTGGTATAGCCTCTTTATTCAATACCTGCTCGTAATAACTTTTTGCTTTATCGTAATTTCCAAGCTCAAAATAAGAATTGGCAAGCTGCAAGGAAATAGCGTCTTTATTTTCAAGCGTATCGCTTCCGTAAGCGATTTCCAATTCCACAACGGCGTTTTGAAAATCTCTCGATGCAGACAAAACTTCTCCCATAAGCAAATGATATTGAACATTGGTCGGGTCCAAATCCAAAGCATGTTGAATATGTTGTTGAGCGGCATGATAAGAACGCATTTGATAATAACAGTTTGCAAGCATATAAAGTAATTGAGGATTACTGTCGTTTCGAGCTACCGCCAAACTAAAATATTGTTGAGCCAAAGCCCATTCTCCCGCTTCGTAAGAAATTGTTCCCGCTTTATATAAAGAATCAAAATCTTGGTCTTTCAATCTTATTATTTCGTTATATTCGTCTATAGCCTTTCTATAATTTCCCGTCTCCTCATAAATCTTTGCTAAAAATTCCCTCACATTTAATTGGCTTATCTCTTTAGTATAAGCTCCAGAATCTATTATATTTTGTAAAGACGCCATAGCGAGTATAAATTGCTGTTGTTTATAATATAAATTTGCGCTAATCCATAATATATAAGGCTCTTTTTTATGTTTAGGGTCGAGTTCGTTTATTTCGCGCATTGTGGCGTCATAATTATTTTCGTTATATAATTGAGTTATTCTTTTTAACTTATTGCCATAGGTTCCGCTTCTAATTATATAATTAATGGCTACAGCTAATGCGACTATAAAAATTATTATAAATATTAATGAAACTTCCACAATTATATTCCTTTTTGATAAAATACTACGGGATTTTCAGTTTCTTCGGCTTCTATCAAAGCCTCTTGAAGCTTCGTAATCAAATTATCTTTAATCACGAGAGCCGATATTTTATTCGTTTTATTAATTGAAAAATCATACCCGCTTACCGCTATAGCTATTTCAATATCAATATTTACGCCATTATATTCAAAATTATAATTTTTTAATCCCTTAAAATATCTTCTAATAGTTTTCCAAGCCTCTTCTTCATTAGAATAAATATAAACGAATATCGTATTATTTTCTACAAAACATTGACTCTCGCCCATTCTTGAATTTTGTTTTATAAATTTTATTAACTCTTCTTTAATACTTTTATAGCCCAAATTCCCGCGCTCTTCTTCTATTTTTTTATGATTTGATATTTTAAAACCCATAAGCCCTATAGCGTATTCATGTCTTTGGGAAAAAGAAATAATATTTTTTAGAGTGTCAAAAAATATTTCCGATTCCACATTGTTAATATTTTCCTCTCCGTATTCTTCGCTTTCATCTTCGTATCCTAAATTATAAATAATAGTTTTATACATAAACACTATCATTTTTTTTATACAGTAAGTAAGCTGTATTGATATAAAAAATAATCCTATAGATAATATAACAAAATAAAAAGTATATTCTCCCCTATATAAAATTTTTTGTATCTCTGGAATATAACTTAAAGAAAGCATAACTATGGCGGATGTCACTATAAAAAATAAAAAATTGCTTATACTATCTACAAAATCGTTCTCTATATTAACCATTAAAACTATTATGAAAGCGTATAATATGGAAACGCTTATCCATATCCAAACCCATACATCGAGGGTATATAATAAATAAACAAAAAAATTTTGCTGGTTAGAAGATATTAAAATTATATAAATCGGAATAAATACGGCGCTGTATATAAGTGCGCATATCATGGAGGCGAAAAATCCATATAAATATGATTTCGATAAATTAATTTTTTTTGACTCCATAACATCCGCCTAATTTTTATACATAATACTGCTATCGTATTTTAGTTCGGATTTTCCAAAAACTTTCATCATTTTTTCCAATTCTTCTTTATTGGAATAAACCATATATTCCAAACCTTTTCTACCTTTACTCGCGGTCGCGATAAAACTCCCTTCCGTTATACAAACCGCATTCGCTCCAAGCATAAAATATTTAAATATGTCTCCTCCGTATATTGGAGATTCGGCAAACATATTAATTTGCATTTTATGGCGACCGTTATATAAATTTAATGCAATCTTATTTATAGTATCGGAAACTTTTTTTATACCTTTTAATAAATACTTATTATTATTTGAAAAATATAGGCTATTTATATTATTATTTAATATATTTTCTATATCTCTATAGTTAGACAATCCTTTTATTATCAAAGGAATATCCAAGCTTTTTCTTAAATTATTTAATTCTTTTTCGCTTTTTATATATATTTTATTCTTATCTATAGAATTAATATCATAGCAGTAAGATAAATCTATTCCAACGGCGCATGCTCCGTTTTTTTGAGATTCTTTCGCTCTATGCGTCAAAATTTCTTCGGAATTATTGCCGTTTAGCATTATTATTCCCCTTTTATGTTCTTTAATTATTTTAATCGAAAGTTCGAATAATTCTTCGTTATTAAAATCGTTTAATATTGCAAGAACTTCGCAACTCGAAGCTACATCCATAGTTATTTGATAATATTCTCTTATATCCATTATTCCGTCAATCGCTTCTTTAAGATTATGAATCGTGTCGATTATTATCGGTTGAGCGACATGAGTATTGAAAATGGTAGTTTCTAATTTTATCGGCTTTTCTTCATGAATTATATTCGGGCAGAAAGTATAATTTGAAAGTCCCGTTTCTTCGTCCGTATTATATCTAAACAAATAAGATAGATTAAATTTTGAAGCCAATTTTTCTTGAGCCACTCTTTTTATCTCTTCCATAGTCAAATTTTTTTCGTCCGTTAGTCTGAAATGAACGGAGTCTATCGCTTTATTTGCAATCGCTATAGCCTCGTCTCTCGTCTTTCCAACCGCGATTACATTTCCTGCTTTATCGAGATTATTTGTCGGCGGAACGAGTATGTCTCCAACTTTCGTTTTTATAAATACTTCTCTGATTCCGTTTATATTTTTAGCTTTTTCAATTCCGTCTATAGATTCTATTATTCCCGTTCCCGGCAAAAACGCTTTTTCCACCGAAACTTTATTCCATTTTGGTTTTAAATCGCTTGGAGGATTTCCCAAAGCAATTTCTATCGCGTTTTTAATCAAATTGACCCCAGTGGATAAAGGATAAGTATACGCGCTCATAAATCCGCCCGATAATCTTGCGGCAATTTCCCCAACCATAGCGCCGTTTTTCGTCACTTTAATATCTCCTTTAGCCGCTCCGATTTTTAGATTAAGCGCTTTTATTCCGTCCTTCATTACTTTAATAGCGTCTTCAATTTTTTCTTTATCCAATGCGGAAGGCATAATATGTCCCGTCTCGATAAAAAACGGAGGATATTCTATTATTCTGTCGGCGACTCCCGTAACATAAATTTGATTATCGTATATAAGCATATCAATCGAAAGCTCGGGACCGCCCATATATTCTTCAATTATAACCTCGCCCGAAGGAGAAGAACTTTTCGCCCTATTAAAAGCGGCAAGTATATCGCTTTCGTTTTCCACTTTCATTACTCCTCGCGCCCCCATGTTATCGGCGGGTTTCAAAACGACAGGTTTATTCAAATGTCTAAACGCTTCTATTGTCTCTTCATAATTCCAAACGGGGAAAAAATTCGGTTGCGGAACATTATTTTTTTTGAATCTCTCTCTCATTCTTATTTTATTGGACGCCGCGTAAGCGTCTTCAAATCTATTTCCCGGGAGTCCGAGCGCGTTTGCAACTGCGGCAACCGTTGTGGACGCGTCCGTTCCAACAGTGATTACTCCGTTTATTTCCATCTGTTTGCTTAAATCTCGCGCGGCTCTAACGCTTCCGTCAACATCTCGAGTCGACACAACCATCGGCAAATCGGCAATTTTCATTCCATGCGCGTCTTTATTATAATCAAAAACTATAGTGTATAATCCCATATCTTGAGCTATTTGTATCGCTGGAACTTGCAAGAGTCCCGCTCCTATTATAATTATTTTTTTATTTTTCATTGATAAGCCTTATATTTTTTAAATATTTTTTTATTAACTTTTATTTTATATGTAAACCGAATAAATTTAAATATCTATAAAAATATTGTATAATTTATAATAATAAAAAATTTAAAAGGAATTAAAATGGATTTTATAAAAGAAGAATGCTCTTTCGATAATTTTTCGGCTTTGGATATAAGAACGGGAACTATAATCGAAGCGGAAGATTTTCCAAAAGCGAAAAAGCCCGCTTATAAATTGAAAATAGATTTTGGCAGTCTCGGAATAAAAGTCTCTTCGGCTCAAATCGTAAAATTATACAAAAAAGAGGATTTGATAGGAAAAAGAATAATCGCGGTTGTCAATTTTCCTAAAAAACAAATAGCGAATTTTTTCTCGGAATGTTTGGTTTTGGGAGCGATAAAAGAAAATGGAGAGGTTGCGTTATTAACCGTCCAAGAAGATTGCGATAATGGAATTCCAATTAGTTAATTATTAAATTCCAATTCTTCAAAAGAATCTTTATCCAATAATTCGTAATGATAGCCCTGCTCGGTAAGGAATAATTGTCTTTTATGCGAAAAATCTTCTTCTTTAGTGTCGCTTGTGATAATCGAAAAGAAATAACTTTTATTTTCGCCTTTTTTGGGACGCAAAACTCTTCCCAATCTTTGAGCCTCTTCCTGCCTCGAACCGAAAGTTCCCGAAATCTGAATTAAAACATTAGCGTCAGGCAAATCAACCGCTAAATTGGCGACTTTGCTCACTAT
>CAKVCG010000076.1 GCA_934725525.1 uncultured Brachyspira sp.
TCTAAAGGGTCGACTACCAAACCTTCTTTTATATTTTCTACGGTTAAATGCAAATGAGCGCCTCCCGACCTTCCGCTGTTTCCCGTTAAAGCTATCATGTCTCTTTCGGTAACTTTGACGAATGATTTTTCTATCGTTCCGTCTTCTATATGATAATAATAACTTCTCAC
Source organism: uncultured Brachyspira sp. (assembly GCA_934725525.1). Lineage (GTDB taxonomy): Bacteria > Spirochaetota > Brachyspiria > Brachyspirales > Brachyspiraceae > Brachyspira. Next base: position 171 of record CAKVCG010000076.1, read on the forward strand.
GCTATTTGGATGCTCTATTATAACGGTATTTCCCACTCCGTATAACTGCCTTGTCGGGTCTTCGGCTATATCGGAATAATATACAATCTCGCCGTCCGCAATCGGATATATTTCCATTTTGCTTCCGCCGAAATCCACGCCGTTGTGAAAATGGTCGGTTCTGAATTCTCCAAAAGTGCTTGTGATTCTTATTTTATTTTCGTCAATCGGAACTCTGCCGAATAACATTGAAGATAAAATAAATAATAAAATAGATATAATTAAAATATTTTTTGTCATAATTTTACCCTTTTATAAGTATAAATATTTTTGTCGCTTACTATCATATATTCGTTTTTCTCGCTCGATATATCCAAATAATAAATCCATCCGTCTATGGAATTTTCGTAAATAATTTCTTTCAATTTATTATCGTAAATTAAAACGATACTTTTTCCTTCTTTAGACGCGCTCATTATTGTCGTATTCGTTTCGCTATTTAGTTTCATGTTAATCGCGTTTTGCATATTGTATTTTTCTAAATTTATTCTATCTTTTTCTTTTCCGTTATTCAAATTGTATAAAATAATATCTCTGTCCGAAAGCATGAAAGCGGTCATAGATTTTTCGCTAACATAAGAAGAGACATGCCTTCGTCTATTTAATCCCGTTTCCAAATACCATAAAGTTCCGCCTTTTAAGTCGTATAAACTTATATATTCCGCTCTTACTCCGCTTATCGACAATGCAAAACTTCCGTATTCGCTTATTGCTACGGATTTTATTATATTTATTTCGCTTAATATAGAAGAAATTGCAAAGCCCAAACTTCCGTTTCTGTTTATATAGGCAATGTCTCCGCTTGAAAATCCCGCTATATAATCTCCCGTATTTAAGGCAAAAGCTCCGTCCGTTACAATTTCTCCGTATTGAATATGCGAACTTAAAGAATTATTGTCAAAATCGAACATTTGTATTTTGGAATTATCGCTTGAATGATAAATAATTCTATTTGCATAAGGCGACATTTCGGGATAAATCGATGTATTCGTTCTCCATAAAATTAGCCCGTTATTATTGTAAGCGTCAATATAATTTCCGTATCTTTTATAAATAATAAAATTTTCGTTATTTGCCGAAGCCAACTCCCCTCTCGACAAATTCGTATAAAATATAGTCGTTCCGTTTTTATTAAAATAATGCATCATATTTTCTGGCTTGGTAAAAAAATTATGTTTGAAATCTCCTTCGATATTAAAATTATTGTCAAGCAAAGGAGTTTCGATAGAAGTCGCTGGTTTGCTCCAAATATTAATAATATTATATTCTTCGTTTAATCTATTTTTTCCAAAAACAAATATAAATAAAAGCAAAAATATTGCGGCGCTTATTATCGTCAAATATCTTATAAATAAAGGCTCTATTTTATGTATATTTTCTGGTTCTATAATTAATTTTTCTTTTTTTTGCATAATTATTATTCGATTAAAATTTTATAATATCTTCTGTAATAAAATTCTTCCAAAACATCGCTTTTCGTTTATATAAGGATAATATTCTTTATCTCCGTAAATTTCATAACCTTTTTCAAGAACTCCGTTTAATATCGAGCGAGAAGAAACGGCAAACGGTTTTTTATAATCGCTTGGAATATAATTATTATCAACCAACAACATTTTAGAATCGTCATATTTTTTATATTTTTCTGGTATATCTTTTAACGGCATTATTTTTAAAGTTTTATATTTTGGGCGTTTTTTTATTTTGAAATTAGTATACCAATGCCCAGCGGCTTCTGTAAGTTCTCTTTTAGGAGTTAAAAATCTATCGACTCTATTATATCCCGCCCACACCTGATTGTTTTTAAAATAAGGTATATAAGCTGGAGTTAAAACATTTGCAATATTGGATATTATAATAAATTTCTTTTTGCTATCTATTAATATCCTCCAATAATCTTTAGCTCTTGAAAACGGAGGATTTGTGCATACGATGTCCGCTTCTTCTTTAAGAATTTTTAAAGATAACGGGTCGTCAAAACTTCCGCTATAATTTTTTGGAAAATCTTTTTTTTCGCTGAAACCGTCTTTTGTAAATACATACGCTTTTGAACCTTGATTAAATAAATCTACAGGTCCGTCATAATGAGCGCATATCAATTTTTTTAATTTAAGCTCAATAAAATTTCTTAAAAAATATAAAGCGAACGCCGAAGTGTTTCTTTCATCGTTATCTACCGCGTCGTCGCAATTGCAAAAAACCGTTTTATTTTTCCAAATTCTTTTATCATACATTGTCAATTCTTTTTCAATATCTTCTATGCGAGTATAAAATTCATCGTTGTTTACTTTTTGCGCTTTTTGAAGTATATCTTTTCTCGATAAACCTCTTTCTTTAAGAGACGGAGTCGTTTTTTTTACGATTTTTACTTTTTGGGTTTTATCGTCCGTTTTTAAATAAATTTCTTTTATAAATAATTTGTTGGATTTTATAAATTTTATATAATCTTCAAATAAAGGCGAATTATAAAAATATATTTCCTTGCTTTTTTCTTCACGAAGCGTGGCAAATTTTTTCTTTATTTCGTTTTCAAGCGCCGACATATCTTTTACTTCGCAGCAAAATAAATATTTGTAGGCGTTTTCTTTAGATTTTCCAGTCAAATTGTTATATTCTTTCAATCTTCTGTCTAAATCGTTTGTCTTGCCTATTTTACATTTTGAAGGCTCTAATCTCGCTTGAACTATATAAATATATTCTTTATTCATAATTTTTGATTTGGTTTATCAATATTCTCCTATTTTATTCTTGTCAAATTTTTTATATCTTTCATATCGGAGTAGTTCTTTTCCAATATGCTTAAAGGGTCGAAAGTCATATTTCCAGCGCGCATTTCCCAATGACAATGAGGTCCCGTAGCCATTCCCGTAGAACCTATTAATCCTATTATATCGCCTTTTTTTACATATTGCCCTTCTTCCGCTATTAATTTCGACATATGAAAATAACTGCTATAAACTCCCTCTCCATGGTCGATTACCACGCAGTTTCCTCGAACGAATAATTCTCTCGATATTTTTACGACTCCGTTATTTGCCGCATAAATCGGCGAACCGTTTGAATTGGCTATATCGAATCCTTGATGATATCTCGCGTAATCTTTGGTATATCCTCTGAAAGCTCCAAATTGCGAGGAGTATCTTCCTTGAGCGGGCATCATATAAACTTTATCGGCGTAATTTGTCGGAGAATATGAAACATATATTTTTCCGTTTAAAAGTTCCCTTTCTTCTTTCGATTTTTGAGGATTGCTTATTATATTTGTCATTGTCGAAGTGACGCCTTGAATTTGTTTCGGTTTCGGAGGCGGAGGAGTGAAATCCAATTTTATATCTATTGCCAAATTTAGTAAAGTTTTGTCTTTTAATTCCATATTGCAAACGAATTGATATTTTTCATCTTGCGCGCCTACATAAATTCCGAAGACGCTTTTATATATTTTAATTTTTTTATCCGAATTTTTTACTTCAAAAAATTTTACTATTGGTCTTGAGCTTCCAAGCAATTTTGAATCTTTTATTTTTATTTCGTCTTTGCTCGTTATAAAAATATTTCCCATTTTTCCCGCGTAAAGAGGAACGGGGTCTGCGTATATTTGTAAATCGTTATCGTATTTTTTGAATTCTTCCAAAGATTTAAATGCGTTATTTCTTATATAAATCGCTCCTTTTTTAAGTTCAGCGTTTTTTGAATCCAAATTAACTTTTACGTTATTTGCGATATAATAATATTTGCCGTTTATTTTGATTTCTGCATAGCCGTCATTTTCGGTTGTTATTATATCTTTATCGTATAATTTTATAGCGTTATCTAAATTGATTTTTTGATTATTTCTTATTACGCTAATATTTCCGATATATTTTAAGTCGTATTGAGAATATAAATTTATCGATAGAAAAAATATAAATATAAAAACAAATTTCATGCTTCAACCTTTATTATTTTAATTATTTTTTATAGCCCAATTGGTCTAATTTTATAAGATGCTCTTTTATATCTTTATTTGTCGGGGCAATTTCAAACGCTTTCGTCAAAAATTCTTTCGCGCTTGCAATATCGTTTTTTTTGAAGAACGCCCAGCCTAAAGAATCCAAATAAGCGGGATTTTTCGGGTCCATATTCAAAGCCTTTTTTATTTCCGAAATTCCTTCTTCAATATTGATTCCGCTGTCCGCCAAAATGAATCCGAGAGAATTTCTTGCATTCGCACTTTGGGAATCCATAGCCACCGCTTTTCTTAAAGAATCAATCGCTTTTCGAGTATTATTTTTTTTATAATAAATATAGCCCAATACGGAATGAATTTGAGTATTTTCTATTCCAGAAGCGAGAGCGTCAAGAAGTTCAAATTCCGCCAAATCATACATTTCTTTTATCGCGTAAATATATCCGACTATGATATGAGCCTGCATAATTCTTAAAGGATTGTCTAATCTTCGCATTATTTTATCGAAAATTTCAAGAGTTTTATCATAATTTTGAATTTGAGCGTAAGCTAAAGCCAAATGATAGCCCGATTCTATATCGTTTTTATTTTCAAAAGTTTTTTCAAGCGAATCAATCGCCTCTTGATAATTTTCGTTTCTAAATAATTTTATTCCGTTTTCGAGTTCGGTTTTGCCCGTCCCTATGCTCATATATTCTCCTATGATTTACTATGTTAACATTTTATATTTAAATCAAAAAATCTCAATATATTTTATTCATGTTATAATATTTTGAATTTTTTCTTTTATATATTTTCAATTTTTTGTAAATAATGTATAATATAATTCAAATATCCGAAAATTATATAATAAATATAATTAACGATTTTTGGGAAATTATAAATAAGGTTTTTATATGAGTTTTAAAAATAAGATTCTCCTTTTGGTGATAATAATAGTCGTTTTGGCTTTATCGCCCGCTATTTTTGTAAATATAAAATCTAATGAAAGGGCTTTTTATGAATCGGCTACGGCTATATCGGAAAATTATTTTTACGACTTAACTTATACTTTTAATTCAATATTTACTTCAACGAGCGTTGGAACGGTCGCTCTTTCGGATATAGCTAGCGTATCTTACGATTTATATTCGCTTGGAAACATTGCAGATACGGCTGGGAATTTAAGAAATATTATTCAACGATTCAATCAATCCCAAACAGATTTGCGTTATATTATAGCTAACGGAATATATTTTGAACCGGATATTATAGCTTCAAATGTGAATTTAAGAGGGTTATACTCTATTTATTTATATGATTTGGATAACGCTACTATTGGAAGGCAATCTTCAACATTAGCAATATCGAGAGGAGAAAGATTAAACGAAGACAGAAGTTATACGAGAGAAGAATTTTATAGAATAGCGCTTCCAGAAGAATGGAATAGGGCGACAAGAAGACCAAGAAATGTATATTATTCTATTCCGTATTCTAAAGAAACATATAAAAATCAAAAAGTTATTTCCGTATCTTCTCCTATATATTCCGAAATGAACGGAAACGCTATAGGAGTCGCCGTTATGGATATTTCTCTGGATATAGCTTATCAAACGATTGAAAACATGGCAAATAATAGCGAATTTAATCCGATAATTTTTGACAACAGAAGCGGAGATATTATCTTTCATAAAGACTCTCAATACATATTAAGAAATATTTCAGAAATTCCAACTGCAAAATATATTTACGATAATATCAGCTTTTATACGAATGCAAGAACTATCGAAAATTATAATATTAACGGCAGAAATTATACTTTATTTATTAGACAGCTTGATAACGCAAATTACGATTCATTAATGTTCGTTCCCGAAAGTTATTTTCACAACGTCTTAAATACGGTTAATAAAACTTTTATTCTTATCTTGGCTATAGCGATTTTATTAATAATCGTTATTTTAAAAATATTTATTCCAATATATTTAAAACCTTTAAAGAAAATATCGACCGAACTTGAGGAAAGCGTCTTAAATCGCAATATATTTACGAGCGTAAGTAAAATAAAGTCAAAAGACGAATTGGGAGATATAAGTAATTGGATAAATATTTATCAATATATGGTTCAATATTTATTTTCTATTGGAAATAAAACTTTAACATTATCGAAAGAACAGCAAGATTTAATTAAGGATAAAATAAAAAGTGTGTCAATAATATCTAATTCTATGGTTGAATCCTCTGAATTGATAGTTGATAATATAGTAAAACAGGAAAGTGAAATTAAAGATGTGGAAAGTAGCTATTTGGAAATATATGAAACTATAAATACAAATTTATCCGATTTAACATCTATAAACGATATGACAAAAAGACTTCAAGAAAAAGTAGATTTTCAATTAGAAACCTTTAATAAAATTAATTCTATCTCCTCAAATATGCAATTAGATATAGATAAAGTTTCTGGGGCTATGTCTAAAATTAGAGAAGAGACGCAAGATGTTATAGATTTATCTAAGAATAGTAAAGATAGAATATTAAAAACCGAAAGCCTAGTAAAAAATATAATTACTTTGATGCGGGGAATCACGGACTTTGTAAATTCTACTATAGATATATCGCAACAAACAAATATGCTCGCTATGAATGCGGCTATCGAATCGGCTCATGCGGGAGAACAAGGTAAAGGATTCAGCATTATTGCCGAAGAGATAAGAAAATTGGCGGTTATGGCTAATATGCAGTCGGAAAACGCAATATCTATAATCAGAAATTTGGAAAAACAATTTAATTTGGTGATATCCGATATAGATGAAAGAATGACAGCGGTAGAAAGTATACTTTATAAAGCTCAAGCTTTTGAAGAGAATATGGATAACTTAAAAAAAATTACCGATGAAAAATCAATATCCTCTAAAGAAATAACTTCTTCTATTACCAATTTATATAATACTGTGAAAGATATTAGAGAACAATATACTTTATTGCATAATAGAATATCCACAGATTTAACCAATTTTATTAAATTATCCGAATTATCCAATAAAAGTGACGAAACAGTTAAGATTGTAGCTAAAAATGCGGATAGTATAGTCGAAGAAACAAAAAGTATGAAAGAGAATATAATAAATATATACGATTTGGTAAAAGATATTGAAGAGATTTCTAAAGCCGAAAATGATTCTTCATATAACTTAGAAAAAGAGACATTCAATTACAGTATTACAGATTTTGAAGACATAATAAAAAATAAAATAAAAATTGGAGATGAAGCCTATGCAAAATTCAAATTTATAAAAGGTATGTATAAATTTATTATAGATAGATTAGGCAAGGATAACTTTAATAAATTATTGGAAAAAATATCGGAAGATTCCAAATTAATATACGGCGATATTAAGAGAGCGAAATATATAAAAAGATTCGCTTTATCTTCGGCGTTCTTTGTGCCTATAAACGCTATTAATAACGAATTTTATAAAGATTCAAAAAACGCGATTACAGATAAGGCTAAATACGATTTTAACGAATTAAGTCCTTTTAAGAAATTTTCAATCGGGTTAATGGGAAGAAATTCTTTAAGCAAATTAATTATTAAATTTGGAAAAAAGTTGTTCAGAAATGTCAATATAGAAATAGTCAAATTGGACAGAAGAAAAGTTATTTATCATTTGTCTTATTTTCCAAATTACGATTTGACTATTGAAAAATATTATTATGAAATGATTGCAAATATTTTTAGACAAAAATATCCGAATTCTTCGGAAGTAAAAATTACTCAATCTATAAATAGCGGATATATTTATACGGAATATATTGTGACTTGGTAAAATTGGCAGATTTGAGGGGCAGTTTTATTTTTGATGATAAAAAATTTTGTATTAAACTATTGACATATTTTTTTATTTATATTATATTTTTATAAAATTAAATAAAATTAAATAAATAATAGATAACTTAAATATGATTAATAAATATACTATAATTTCGTTAAGCAAAGCAAAGCAA
>CAKVCG010000077.1 GCA_934725525.1 uncultured Brachyspira sp.
ACATTTGGCAAATATTCTCTATTTTCCCATTTTAATTGTCTCCAACCGCTGAAATAAACATTACCCATAGGATAAGACTTCAATACGCCCTGTTCATTTTGCAAATTAACGAAATAACTAATTAAATAATTTCGTCCATATACCCATGAACTTATTGACCTGATTTCGCCCACATTATGTATAACGCCTTTGCCTTCGGTATATTTGGTTCCTTCGGCTCCGCCATACATTTCAAGCTCATAACCCGGTTTTACCAACGCATAGCTGTTCCATGAAGCTACAGGAAAATGAACTCTAATTCCTAGAACATTTCCAGCTTCCCAAGTTCCGCCATTACCTTGACTTTCCGCATTAGTAACATACGAATTTCTACGATTTTCCGTAAGTCTTGCGGACTCGTTCAACCATACAACCCAATTATCGTTAAATATACTTTGTTGGGCTGTAATCAATTCATTAGTATCGCCATCTTCACTTTGTAAATTATCGGCATTACCAGTTATAACAAAATCAATCAAAGTCGAATTTGTCAATCCGTAAGCCGACGCGGCGATAAAAATTGAAATTAATACTGCGAATAACTTCTTCATTTATTGCACTCCTTATTCTAATTAATAGCATAATATAATTAATTTTATACACTAATTTAATCAATTTGTCAAGTAAATTTTATAAAAAAATAAATTTACTATTAAAAAATTATCTACCATAAATGTATAGTTTATCCAACTTTCGTTATATATAAGTGTAAAATTAAATAATTATGTAAACAATATATAGCAATATATATTAAATAACTCATATTTATTAAAAATACGATTATATTTTATTGTAATATAATAAATTCCTATTTGAAAAATTCGCTAAATGGATTTTTGAATTTAAACTTTTTATCCGAAATTTTCTTCCCGCTTTGTATATTCATTGGGGTAGCTTCGCCAAAACTCATCATTAGTATGCCTATAACGGAAGAGTATGCCGGATTATTCGCTATATCCTTTATTCCCAATATTCTGTCCGGAACACCTATCCTCGCTGATATCGGAATGGAACCTTTTACCGCCGTTTGATAAGCTTTTGAAAGGTCAATCAAACCGGGAAGTAATGCCCCACCCCCCGTAAATACCATACCAGCAGATAAAGAATCTATATATTTCATTTTAGCCAATTCATGTCCGCATAAACTCAATATCTCTTCCGCTCTCGGTTGTATTATTTCAGTTAAAATTCTTTTAGGTATGGTTCTTAATTTACCGCTTGCCGTAGGAATTTCTATAATCTCTTTTTCCCCTACCATATCTATAAAAGCGCATCCATAGTCGCATTTTAATTTTTCCGCAGCGGGAATTGTAATTCTAAGCCCTTTAGATATATCGTTGGTTATATGATTACTTCCTATAGGTATAACGGCAGTATGCCAAACCGTTCCTTCTAAAAATACCATTAAAGAAGTTGTCGAATGCCCTATATCGAAAACAACTACCCCCAATTCTTTTTCATCTCTTGTAAGAACTGATTCGGCGCTTCCCCTAATATTTACTATAAAATCTTTTCCAGAAAATCCCATTTTATTCAAAGTTCTTCTCAAGTTATCGCTTACATATTTGAGTCCCGTTATTATATGAACTCTCGTTTCTAACCTTGTGCCGGACATCCCTATCGGATTTTTTATCTCATCTTGTTCGTCTAAAGAATATTCCTGTTCTATAGTTTCTATTATTTCTCTATCCGAAGGCAACAATATATTTTTAGCGCTTTCCAATACTCGCTCAATTTCTACCGTAGTTATTTCTTTGTTCTTATTATTAACTCCTATAACTCCTTTACTATTTTTACCTTTTATATGTTCTCCCCCTATTGTAGCTATTATGTCTGGAGATTTAATACCAGCCATTTGTTCAGCTTGATTAACGGATTTTTCTATAGCATTTGCTGCCGCTTCTATATTTACCACCACTCCTTTCATTATTCCTTCACTTTCGCTTTCTCCTATACCTATAACTTCAAGTTTATCATCATTTACGCGAGCAATGACGGTTTTTATAGACGAGCTTCCCGCATCAATTCCAGCTATTATTGGTTCTTTCAAGTTCTTACTCCTATAAATAACAATATAAAAAATATTATGTTAATATTGTCGGATAAATAAAAATTTTATTAATATTATTTTTTAAATTATTCAATCTCTTTATCTATATAAAATAAAAAATCAGAAAATTAACGACTTATAACCCATTTATTATCCTCATCTTCCATAACAAAAGTTTGTCGGACTTTAGAGCTTGAATTATTAACTCTGTCATACACCGAAGAGTCTACATCTATATAAACCTTTTTTCCTACAAATATTATAGAATGAACTTTATCTATCGTAGTTTCAAATTCAAAATCCAAAGAAGGTTCTGAACGAACATAATCATCCGCATTTTTTATATCTCTCGATTTATTAAGAATTTCTTTATAATCCGAAGAATAAAATTTTTCATAAGCTGTCCATACACCGCTTGCATCGTAAGGCAGCGATAAAAATTCTTTCAAAGATTCAAGCGCTAATTCTTTTAATTCGCTTTCGTTATATTTCTTCACTTCTATATCTTCTTTACCCTCTCCGCTTAAAATTATTTCGACTTTATTATTAGAATTATTTTCGTTTTTGGAATTAGCGCAAGATAATATAAAAATAAAAAATATTATTGGTAAATATTTCATTTTCATTATAAGCCTTCCAATATTTCGTTTCTATCGTTTTGCGAAGGAGTTTCTTCTTTTTCTCTTATCCTCGTTTCGGAAGTTGTCGTTATATTATTCATGTTGATATATTTAACTATACTCGGTCTTTCAAGTATTATTCTCATATTCCCATTTTGCCAAGCCACAGTATTTGCATCCAAAAAAGCTCCTTTGCTATATTTGGAATTTAACGCCGATAAAAGTTCCAAAAAATCGACTTGATTCGGCTGAAAATATATAGTTATAGAATAAAGCGAATCGCTTTTAAAAATAAAATATCCGCTTCTATAAAATTTATTTTCTTCCAAAGCCAAAAAAGTCGCGCTTTCTTCCGCCGTTATATCGACAGACCCAGTCATATATTTTCTTGGAAGTATCATAGTGCCGTCTCTTAATATTGCGTTTATCGTATCTTTTCTTGTCGCTCCCAATCGAATATCTTTGAAACCTGTTATTGCCGTTTCAGTTATGGCAGGCTTTCTTCCCATAACGGCATCGCTTGTAATGGAAGAATTTTTTTCCGTTGAAGCATTAGTCGTTTGATTTGAATTATTAACATAATTTTGAGAAAATAAAGAATAACCAAATAACAACATAAAAATAAATACATATTCTTTCATAACATTATATTCCTAAATAAAATTCTATAATATATAATATCGACTATATTTTTATTTTCAAGTATAAAATTATTTTTAATTTAATAATAGTGAAGAAAATTAATATAACAAATTTATAAATCATAAAAAATTTGAAAATATTTAAAAATATATTATATTATAAATATGAAAAATAAAAGAATCACTATAGTATGCGGGCATTACGGTTCTGGAAAAACTACTTTTTCTATAAATTACGCTCTTTATTTGAGAAATCAAACGAATAGATATATTTATATTGCCGATTTGGATGTTGTAAATCCTTATTTTCGTTCGAGAGAACATTTTGATTTTTTGAAAGATAAAAATATAAAAGTAATAGGAAGTTATTTGCCACAATCTGGAGCGGATTTGCCCGCCGTTTCCGCCGAAGTATATACATTATTTGAAAATAAAGATATTATAGGAATAGTCGATATGGGCGGAAATTCTGTTGGAAGTTTATCTTTTGCGACTTTTAGAGATAATGTCGACATTGAAGAAACGGATATTATATTTGTCTTAAATGCAAACAGAAAAGAAAATTCCACTTTAGATTATGCATTGGGACATTTTAACAGTATAGAAGCGACATTGGGACTCAAAATAACAAGCATAGTAAACAATACTCATTTAATGAACGAAACTTCGATTGACGATATAAATAAAGGCGAATCGATAGCGGGCGAATTATCGAAAGAAAAAAATATTCCCGTAAAATTTACATGCATAGATATGGATTTTTTCGATAATAACGGTAACATAAAAACTAAATACGATTTGTTTATAATAGGCTACGATATAAAGCAAGCGGTAAATATTATATAGAGGCGGAATGAATTATGGATTATAAAATAAAAAAGTTATACGAGATAGCGCCAATGCTTTCGCCGAGCATATACGAAACGATATTTTATAATCAATATCAAGGAAGAGCGGATAAAGAATCATTAATATTGGATAACGAAGTATTTGAAAAATATTATATTGACGAAAATATTTATAGAAATTTTTTATTTGCCAATTCTACAAGACTTGGAAAAGCGCTTAATTATTTAGGCTTAAATCAGATGCATAACGCGATAATAAAAAATATAGAACTTCAAGATAATAAATTAAAAATAAAATTATTCGATGTCGGCATAAATAGTCTGGCGAACGCTTTGATAGAATTGAAATCTCTTAAAGATATAAAGCCCGAGCCTTTTTATATCGATATATTATTTGACAATATCGATTACTGCTCGAATCATTATTTAGACAAAGACGAAATACTTGTTCCGACAAAAGAAGATATAAAAGAAAGCGTATATATTCAAGACCAGATAACTTATATAAGCAAAGACGAAATAGAAATTGTAATATCGTTGGAAAAAGAAAAAAAACAAAACGAAAACAATAAATTAAGATATTATATGCTAAAATGCAACCGCATAAATATAATTGACGAAGCGAAAGAAATTTGGACAAAAATATTCAACGGAACTAATTTCAATATGCTATACGATTATTATACTAATCTTAGAAAATCGAGCAAAATAATATTAGAAAAAAATGTTTGCATTAGTATAATACAAAAATACGAACAATTTATATTTGATTTGGACTTTTTTTAAAGCGATAATGAACGACATAAAAAATCTTCTTATACATTCTCCGACTTGGCTTGGCGATATTGTGATGTCTATGCCTTCAATTCACTTAATAAAAGAGAAATATAAAAATATAAAAATCACGGTTATGACAAAAAAATCAATGTTCGGAATATTTGAAGTAAGCGATTTAGTCGACAATATCATAGAATTAAAAAATTTTCCAAGATTAAGAAAATATAAATTCGATACGGCGATTTTATTTCCAAATTCTTTTGAAAGCGCTTTTAGAATATTCGGGCATGGAATAAAAAAAAGAATCGGATATAAATCGGATTATAGAAATTTTTTACTAACCGATGCTGTCGATAGAGAGGAAGTTCGATGGATTCACACCGCTGATTATTATATTAATTTGCTTAAAGCGATTGATATAAACGAAACGCGTCCTAAAATGAAATTAAAAATAAAAGAAGAAATTTTAATTAAAGCTAAAGAATATTTGAAAAAAGTAAATCCCGAAAATAAAAAAATATTTGCTTACGGAATCGGCGCTACAAACAGTTACGGAAAAATCTGGAAAGAAGAATATTTTGCCGAAACTTCAAATTATCTCTCAAAAAAATACGATGCCATAACTTTATTTATAACTACTCCCGCAGAAAAAAAAATACAAGAAAAAATTTCTTCTATGTTAAACGAAAAGCCGATAATTCCTTATTTTGGACTCGATATGATAGCCGCAATTTTAAGTTTATGTTCGGGATTTATCGGAAACGATTCGGGAGCAATGCATGTCGCTTCGATTGTAGGAATTCCGACTCTCGCTTTATATTTTGCAACGCCTTCTTATCAAAATTCTCCAATCGGAATAAACAGCCATTTAATAGAAAAAAAAATAGAATGCGCTTTTTGCGGCGGTAGAGAATGTAAAATTGGAACTTTTGAATGCAGGGAAGTTATAAAGCCTGAAGAGGTTATAAATAAATTTGAAAGTATGATTAATTGAATTTATATTATTATTTTTTAATCACATTTACCGTTAATAAATTTTTCATAACTTCCTATTTTAGAAAAATATATTTTATAATTTTCATTGTTTATTTTTTCAATTTTGACGCTATCTATACCGATTATTTCCAATTTTTTATAAGTCAATAATTCTCTTTCATTTAATTGCAAAACATCTTTTAAAAGCCAATTTGCCAAAGCTATATTAGGATTAGTCATTAAAGCTTTTCCGTTATCTTGACATATTTTCGCTTTTAGTTTATCGCCCGAAGGAATTTCTAAATTAAATATTTTATCTCTTTCTGGGAAAAATCCGATTTTTAATTTTCTAATTCCGCTGGAATAGGAATATAAACTTCTCCATATTTACGAACTCGTCCTACAGCGTTCCATTGATTTAAACCGCTTTTTTCTGGAACATATTTTTTATTTTCATTTTTGACTTTACCATAAGAATATAAAGGCAATATTACAAAATCTTTTTCTTCCGTTATTTTATAATTATTATATTCTTCAAATATTTTTAATATCAAATCAAGCGGATTATCTATTATTTGTATATCTATAGTTTTATGGTTTTGAGGAATTATAAATTTTTTGAATAATGTAGATTTTGCATAATTATAAGAATATTCGTTTATATTATCTTTAAATTTTACGCTCGCATTGTCGTTGGATATAATATTAATTTTATCTATATTTACTAAATCGTAATTCGTATTGAAAATTACTAAAGCCGATTTCTTTCTCGCTATGCAATGATAATAAGATTTTTCTATTTTATATGTTCTATTAGAAAAATTTATTCTCTCGTTTCTTAATTCCGACAATTTGGTTACAAATTTATCGACATTCAAATTTTTTAACTCCGAATTTTTTCTATCAAATTCGGCTATTTTTTCAGTTTTACTATTTGAAGGACAAACAAAAGTTTTTATTCCAATTCCAATATTATCTATTTTCGCGTCATAGGCGGTGTCGGTTCTTGATAAATTTTCAGCATTGAAAGCCTTGCAAAATAAATTTTCCGCTAATCTATAATGTAAAAAAGGAATTTCCGATTCGCTAAATAATTTTGATTAAAGAAGAAACGCTTTTTATATAATGAAAATATAATTGATATTCTTTAGAGTTAGTATTGAAAATCATATATTTTATCTAATCTTTCTTTTGCTATATTACAAAAATCTTCGTTTATTTCAAAACCTATATAATTTCTATTTAATAAAATGCAAGCTTCGGCAACCGTTCCGCTGCCCATAAAAGGGTCTAAAACTATATCGCCTTCTTTGGATGTAATTTCTATCAACGGTTTTATTAAAGATAAAGGAAATGACGCTTGATGAAATTTAAACGGTTCTATTCTATTTTTTATAACATCTCTGTGATGCCCCAATTCTTTAGCTTTCTTTATATCGAAAAAATATTTTTTAGATTTTACAAAATGAAATATATGCTCGTAAACGGGATATCTTCTATCTTTAGAATACGAAGGGACGGGATTTGGTTTTTCCCATATAATTTTATTTCTTAATATCCAACCCGCATTTTGCATTTCTATCGCTATTCTTTCTGGCAACATTAATAATTGTTTATATTGAAGATATTTACCGTCTGGTTTCGCTATTTTATATTCTAAATAATGTTTATCGGTTTTTCTCGAATATCTGCCTTTATTTCTGCTAAAACCTTTAGTGCCAAAATAAATATCTCCTATATTTAAATAAAATGAACCTTCTTTATGCAAAACTCTTTTTAAAGGATTTAAATATTTAAAAATATTATTTATATAATCTAAAGGATTTTCTTCTCTGCCTATAGTTTCATTGCCGTAAACTCTGCAATTAAAATAAGGCGGGCTTGTTATTATTAAATTTATACTGTTATCGGGCAGAGAATTTATGCCTTCTAAAGCGTC
>CAKVCG010000078.1 GCA_934725525.1 uncultured Brachyspira sp.
GAAGACTTTGACGACGATGACGACTTCGATGACGAAGACTTTGACGACGATGACGACTTCGATGACGAAGACTTTGATGATGATGACGACTTCGATGACGAAGACTTTGACGACGATGACGACTTCGATGACGAAGACTTTGACGACGATGACGACTTCGATGACGAAGACTTTGATGATGATGACGACTTCGATGACGAAGACTTTGACGACGATGACGACTTCGATGACGAAGACTTTGATGACTTTGATAGCGATGATTTTGATGATGAAGATGATAATTAATAAATTTATTGAAAATAAGGTGGTTTGATGGCTGAAAAAAGCGCTAAGAGATTTGCCGGTTATAGTTATAACGGTAAAAAGAATAATAAAGGGCAGTTTTATAGAAAGAAAAATAATTATAGTAATCAATATAAAAATAATAATAGAAAAACCGTAGAAGAATACGAGAAAATTTATCTTAATAAAAGGATGAACGATAATTCCGAAAAGCCGATATGTCCGATTTGTAATAATCCGATATACATAACGGAAGAAGGAATAAATCATAGCGAAACGAATAAACTCGCTCATTTTGAATGCATATTAAACGAGATAAGACAAAATAATATAAACGATATGGAAGAAAGCGATAAAATAGTTTATTTAGGCTCTGGAACTTTTGGTATAATACAGGAAAGACAAAGTGGAAAAAAATTCAACCTCTTTGTGAGAAAGAGAATAAATTACGAAAACAGGAAAATTAAGAAAGTCAAGGATGATGCCGACCCAGAAGAAGAGGAGCTTTTTAACATATGATAAATTCGGATAATCTTCCTAACGGTTTTTTTTCCGCTTCGTTAAAAT
Organism: uncultured Brachyspira sp.; assembly: GCA_934725525.1. GTDB lineage: Bacteria > Spirochaetota > Brachyspiria > Brachyspirales > Brachyspiraceae > Brachyspira. The sequence goes on from CAKVCG010000078.1 coordinate 850, forward strand.
CGGGAATAAAAAATAACGGATATGACCTTGCTATAATAAAAAGCGAGCCTCCGAGCGTTGTGTCCGCTTTATATACTCAAAATAAATTTCAAGCTGCCCCGATAATATTTTCGAAAAAGAACGATAAAAATAAAATCGATTTACTTATAGTAAACAGCGGAGTAGCGAATTCTTTAACAGGAAAAAAAGGCTACGATAATGTTTTGAATATTTCGGATTTTGCAAGTAAATTTTTCAAATGCAAAAAAGAAAATATATTAACGGCTTCTACGGGGATAATTGGAGTTCATTTAGATATTGAAAAAATAAAAAACGCTATTAAAAAATCTTCGTTAAATAAAGGTTTCGACAATATTGTAAAAGCTATACAAACGAGAGATAAATTCGATAAAGTATATTCCACAAAATTAAATATCGGAGAGAAAATCGTCAACTTTTACGCGATTGCGAAAGGAACTTCGATAGTTCACCCTAATATGGCTACGGTTTTATTGTTTATATTTACCGATTTAAATGTCGAAAAAGAAGCGCTGAATAAAGCTTTTGGAGAGGCGATAGATAAAACTTTAAATAGAATTTCCATTGACGGAGAAACTTCCACAAACGATACGGCTATCATAATGGCTAACGGTTTGGCAAATAATAAAATTATAACCGAAAAAGATAAAAAATCGTTCAAATTATTAAAAAATAAACTTGATGAAATATGCGCGAATCTTTCTAAAATGATTGTATTGGACGGAGAAGGAATTACAAAAGCGATTATAGTATCAGTAAAAAGAACAAAAACTCAAAATGACGCTTTTGAAATTGCAAAATCTGTGGCGACCTCAAATTTGATTAAACTATTATTTATATCTTTGTATCCAAATTACGAAAAAATTCTTTTGACTATAGGAAATACGAATATAAATATAAAAAATATTTCGCTTTCTGTAAACGGAATAAATATATATAAAAATGGAGAGCTAAACAATAATAAATCGGATATTAACAGATTAAAAGACGGTTTCAATAAAGAAAGAAAAGAGCATTCGATAATTTTAGACTGCGGTTATAATACGAAATACGAAGATTATTATTATTTTACGGATATTACTCAAGAGTATATTTCCGTTCATTCTTCTTATAATGTATGATTAAAATATTGGATTATACCTAATATCCCACTCCGTCTCCAATTGCGTTAACATTTACAGATAAGCATACAAGGGGTTCGCTAAATTCGTCCCGTTTGGAAAACCGCCTTGTTATTAAATTTTAGAATTTGTCATTGCGAGTGAATGAGGCAACCGCCCGCTTTTAGCGAATGAGCGAAGCTATCCGATTATTTATAAGGTTAAATTTAAAAATAAAATTATGCGGGGAAAATTCGTCAGTTGTTTTATTCGTTAAATAATAATTTATTCCAATTCGTATATTTTAAGAAATTCGTTTAATATAGTATGCATTATTATTCTTTTTTTATCATAATCTAAATTTCTCGTAAGTTCTATTCCGAAAGCGTCTATATTTTTTTTAGAGGCGTAAAAAGTTATAGTTGTCGGCATAGGATAATACATTTGCTTAAACTTAAAATGCATAGGTTCTATTCTTGAATTGATATTTGATAAAACCTTAGAAACTTTACCGTCTAATTTTCTTGTGTCGTATATAATCGAGTCTCCGAAAAATTCTTTAAATCCGTTTCCTTCATGCAAAGTTAGGACCACATCTATTTTATATTCGTCAAGCATATCCATATATTTTTTTGCAAGTTTGTCGGTAATATTTCTATTTATTTTTCTATTAAAGAATCTATTATTAATGTCGAGTTCTTCAATCGCTCGCACATTTTTTCTATAAGCTTCTGCGACCGCTATCGGAACTATGGTTAAACTTCCTTTTTTTATCGGCATATTGATTCTTTCCATAGCGACATCTGTCCCGACTCTCTCATTTCCATGAGGGACGATTAAAAATATATTCGGACCTTCTTTTGGATGAACCACTCTATATATTGTCGTTTCGTTTTTAGTGCCTTCCATTATCTTAAAGTTATATCTTTTTATATCTTCATTTAAATGACTATTAACTTCAATTTCTAATTGTCTTGAAACATTATCAATCAAAGTTCTTTCGTTTTCGGTTATTCTATAAGGACCGTTAAGATTCGGTATAATCGATGTTTTATTGTAAGGTTCTAAATAATAACTTAATCCCAAAGAATTTTCTGGCGATATTTTTACCGCGTTGTTATAACTTATAATAGAAATATTTTCGTTATAAGAAATAGCGGCAAACGATTTGCCTTTGAGATTATAAGTATTTTCTTCTTTTGTAAGAGTTATTTGAATATCGTCGTTATGTTTTGTTTTTATATACATATAGCCGTAATCCAAACTAAATTTATTATTTTCAAAAGTTAATTTTGAGCTTGGCATTAATATAATAGATTTTTCAGAATTATCTAATACCAAATAGGAAGATTCTTTTGTCGAAACGGAAAAATAATCTTTAGGAAAACTATTTTTTAAATCCATATTAGAGTTTTCTTCGTTGACTATTATTGAAGTTTCTCCCTGCCTTGAAATCATCTTAAAACTATTATTTAAATTATTTGGAAAAAGATTTAAGTTTGCAAGCAATATTAAAATAATTATTAAATGAATTTTGTTTATATAATTCATATATTAAAATAACACCTTTGATTTATTAATCGTATCTTTATTATTTTCGTTTTAAAAATAAATAGCTTTAGGTTTTTATAATTTGAGTTAAAATCATATAAACTTTGCATAATATCTTTTAAAATTGTATCGAATGTATTATATAGAGCGTATTTTGGTGTATTTTTATAAAAAATTTTTAAAAAAATGCTAAATGAAATTTAATTTTATGTCGATAAAGCCGAAAATAATATATGCAAAGAGAAAGCCCAGAGATTTGGCGGTCTTGAGCTTTCAGTTTGTAAAGTTGTTATACCATATGTAAGGAATATATTTAGGTCTTTAAATATATTCCGAGAATTATCGGTATTCTTACAACCTAAATGTTCGTTTTGATTGTCGGAATACCGTAAATTCTCTTTAGTATTTTTTGCCAATTAGGCAGGGATGCCTTTTTGAATAAATATCATGGAGGATGACGATGATCATCAATAATAATATCAGCGCTATTAACTCTCAGCGCACCTTAAAATTTAAAAACTGGGATTTGGGAAAAGATATGAGGGAATTATCTTCGGGTCTCAGAATTAACAGAGCTGGAGATGACGCTTCTGGTTTAGCAGTATCCGAAAAAATGCGCACTCAAATCAGAGGGTTGCGTCAAGCCGAAAGAAATACGGAAGACGGAGTTTCTTTTATTCAAACTACCGAAGGTTATCTTCAAGAAAGCCAAGACATTCTTCAAAGAATAAGAGAATTAGCGGTTCAATCTGCAAACGGAATATATACCGATGCGGATAGAATGCTTATTCAAGTTGAAGTTTCACAATTGGTCGATGAAGTTAATCGTATAGCGAGTCAAGCTCAATTTAATACTCTTAATATGCTAACGGGAAGATTTGCGAACCCTAACGAAGGCGGGAATCCCGTTTCAAGTATGTGGTTTCATATCGGAGCGAATATGGACGAAAGAAGAAGAGTTTATATCGGCACTATGACGGCTGCCGCTTTGGGAATACAAAATGTTCAAGACGGAACGGCTATTTCAATTTCTTCTGTCGATAAGGCGAATACTACGATTGGTTTGGTTGACGAAGCTTTGACGAAAGTTTCAAAACAAAGGTCTAATCTCGGCGCTTATCAAAACAGATTGGAACTAACGGCTAAAGGTTTAATGATAGCTCATGAAAACACTATAGCGTCCGAAAGCAGAATAAGAGATACTGATATGGCTGAATCTTCAGTTCAGTTGGCAAAAGACAGTATATTACAGCAGTCTAACTTAGCTATGCTTGCCCAAGCAAATACTATGGGACAAGGCATATTGCGTTTAATTCAGTAAGTTAGTTAATAGAGTTAGGATAAAATAGTCGATTTCGTTAATGGAGTCGGCTATTTTTATTAATTTTAATGAGCGAAAAATATTTATGATAAGCATAAAAAGACGAAGGCGTAGAAAATTTTTAATTATACTATTTTCAATATTAATTATAATAATTTCTTTAATTCTTATATACGGATTTTTTCCTTACGGTTTGCATAAAAAATATATGAATAAAGTGAAAATGCCAAAAGACAGTATCGCTTATATTAGCGCAAAAAATTTTGATAACGGTTTATTAAAATTTTCTAACGAAATAAAATCTACAACAATTTTTGAAACTTTTAATAATTTGAAAAACAATTCTCAACTAAATAGAATAATATTCTATATTTTAATGAAAAGAAATTCGTCAATTTTATTATGGCAGTATAATAATAATTTTGAAGATTCGGAATTATTTTATTTTTTGGATACGGGAAAATTGATTACATTTTTTGCAAATAATTTTTTCTATTTTTTTAATATAAAAGAATTGAATATAAACGGCGAAAAATATAATGTGAATAAAATCAATTATGACAATTTAGAGTTTTTTATTATAGGAAACGACAAACCATTTTTATATTTTGCGTTTTATAACGGGCTTTTGATAATAACTAAAAATTATATAAATCTGAAAAAGATAATTTATTTTTTAAGTTCAAAAACTAATACTTTGAAAGATATTAAAATTTTGAATCAAATTTCTTTCGATTATAATCCCGATATTTCATTTTATATCAGCAAAAATTTTTTTGATTTCAAAAATTTAAATATTCCAAATTATTTTGAAATTTTAAAATTCTTAAAAACGGACATATACGGAAATATTAGATTTTATAAGACGAACGCAAAATTAAATATTTTTACCGAAGAAAATAGTTATACGAATATTGATATAGATTTGAAATAAAATTTATTGTTATTGTAAAAATATTTTAATATGTTAATATTTATAAAGTTTTTTAACATATTGAGCTAATATGTTAAATTTTTTATATTTTTTTAACATAAATAAAAATCCAACTTTATATTAAGTTGATTATTCCCGTATAAATTATATAATCAAACTATGAATAAATTACCTTCAGATTGGCAAATTAAAACTATTAATGAAGTCTGTAATATTTATACGGGGAATAGTATTAACAAAAAGAAGAAAGAGGAAAATTTTATAGGATTAAAAGAAGGATTAAATTATATTGGAACAAAAGATATAAGTTTTAATAATATAATAGAATATGAGAACGGAGTAAAAATTCCTTTTAAGGATTTAAAAGATTTTAAAATAGCAAAATCAAATACTTCTTTATTATGTATAGAAGGCGGAAGCGCAGGACGAAAAATAGGATTTACAAATCAAGATGTTTGTTTTGGCAATAAACTTTGTTGTTTTGAAGCTATTGAAGACGAACCTAAATTTATTGATTTCTATTTACAAAGTAATGATTTTTTACGAGAATTTAATTCAAATATATCGGGTTTGATTGGAGGAATTGGTAAAGAAAAAATAAAGCGAATTAAAATTCCAATTCCGCCGATAGAAATTCAAAAAGAAATAGTTTCTATATTAGATAAAAGTTTTAAATCGATGGATGAAATTGAAAGATTAAATAATGAGAATATAAATAATTTATTATTATTAAAAAAGTCGTTATTAAAAGAGGCTTTTAGCGGGAGATTAATATGATTATAAAAAAATCTCCTTGCAAAATTAATTTATTTTTAGATATAAAATCAAAAAGAGAAGACGGTTATCATTTAATAGAATCTTTATTTCATACGATTGATTTATTCGATATAATAAAAATTGAAGAAGATAAAGAATTTAAAATTTCAACGAGCGGAAAATATAAATTAAACGACAACGAAGAAAATATAGTTTCAAAAATATTTTATTATTTCAAAAATGAAATGAATCTTAAAAAAAATTATAAAATAAATATAGAAAAAAATATTCCAACGGGAGCGGGACTCGGCGGAGGCTCTTCAAATGCGGCTACTATAATAAACTTTTTTTTAGAAGAATTAAATATAAAGCCCGACAATCGATTAATAGAATCTTTTTCAAAATTCGGAGCGGATATTCCGTTTTTTATAAATGGAGGTTTAAGTTGGGTATCGGGAATTGGAGAGAAAATTTTTTTATATAATTTTACTTTTCCTTATAAAATAATTTTAATCTATCCAAATATAATAGTTTCTACAAAATTGGCTTATTCAAAATTTGCAGAAAACGATTTTAACAAATCCGATATTTTTTATATTAAAAATTTGCTTGATAAAAATGAGAAAATAAAATTTGAAGATTTATATTCGCATACTTACAATATATTTGAAAAAAATGTTTTTAAGATTGAGCCTAAAATAAAAGAATATAAAGAAAAAGCTGAAAATGAAATTAAAAGAAAAATTTGCATGAGCGGTTCGGGTTCTTCGCTTTTCGCTTTATACGACAAAAATGAAAATATAATAAACGAAGATTATAATAAATTAAAAAATATATTTAAAGATTTGGATATATACAAACTAAATTTAATTTGATAAAGAAATTTCATTTTTTATATAATCGTAAAATATATTAAAAGTTTCTTCAATATTTTCTTCCCAAGTATTATGGGTAAAAATTATATCGGCGCTTTCTCTATATAAAGGTTCGCGCTCTTTCGATAATTCAATTAATTTATTTTTATCTTTAGTTAATAAAGGTCTTTCGCTTGTATCTATATTGTTAAGAAGAATATCGGGATTTCTATTTATAAAAATAGTTATTCCTTCTTTTTTCATTATCTCTCTATTTTTTTGAGACAATATTATTCCGCCGCCTGTCGATATAACGGCATTTTTTAATTCGCTTAACTCTTCTAAAATCTCGCTTTCTTTTTCTCTAAAATATTTTTCTCCGCGTATTTCAAATATTTGACTTATTTTCATTTTTTCTTTTTCTTCTATTATTAAATCCAAGTCGTAAAAATTATAATTCAAATATTTAGCTAGAATTTTTGATAAAGTAGTTTTACCGC
>CAKVCG010000079.1 GCA_934725525.1 uncultured Brachyspira sp.
TAAGATAAATGCATGGATTTTCGCTCGGTAAATATTCGGCTATAAAAGAACCGCTATCGGTAATTAGGCAAGAACTTTTTCTAAACAAATCAATATATTCTCCATCCGAAATATATATTCCGTTATTTGAATTATCCCATTCTTTTATATAATTTTCATAATATTCTATATCCATAATTTTAGAGTCAATAATTCTATATCTTAAATCGGTGTGAGGCTTAAAAACAAAATTTATATTAGGATTTTCTTTAAGTAATTTCATGAAATATTTATGATAAAGATGAAAAGTCGCTAATTCATTAGAATTTCTTATAGACCAATGAGGAGCGTAAATAACTATTTTATTACCATTATCTATTTTTTTAGGAATAATGCATTCTTTTATATATTTTTTATAACTATCTAATTTTGGATATCCCGTTAAAACCGTATTAAATCCGTTATTAATATTCATATGTTTTTTATAACAATAATAAGTTTCAGCAAACATTTTATAACAAGTATTGATATGTAAATGTTTATAATGATATTTATCTTGATTAACTACATTTATAGAATAATTTATATAGCAAGTTAAATATTTTAAATTAATATTAATATTCTTAAATATACTCATTTGAAACATATTAGGATTATTAATAAATATTATATCGGGCTTAAAATTCTCAATATCTATCGCTTTCATATTCTCCATATTATAAGCGAATAAAGTTCTATATCCTCGCTCTTTAAAAATATTATAATTTTCCAAAGCTTCTTTAAAATATATTGGATTTTCTTCAAATAAATTATCTCTCGGATGAACCACAAGAATATAAGGGTCAAATATTTCGCTTTCAAGCATAGAGTAATATATACTTTCAACTCCAAATTTAGACGCATAATTTACTAAAAATATAACTTTAATTTTTTCTCCATTTTTAGCTTTTTGTTTTAATAATTCTTCTTTATATTTATTGAACATATAAAAATTATATAAAACATCTTTATCTTCATCTTTGCTTTTAATTTCATTTAATATTTTTTCAATTCTATCAATTCTGCTATTTAAAAATTCTTGTCTTAATTTATTTTCATTATCTATTTCATTAAAACTATTTTTATATTCGTAATAAATATCCCTAACCGCATTTCTTAAATTCTTAATCGGTATCCACCAAACTATAGCGTCTATATTCGATTTTGGAGGTTTATTCTTTCGAGGCTTCTTTTTGAAAGTGATTTTTATAAATAGAATTTTTATTATTATATATTTGTCGGTTTCATATTTTTTAAAGAGATTAATCATAATGAAACCTCCTCTATAGAATAAATCGGAGTAGATAATTTTTTACGCCAAAGAAAGCGTTTAAATGTTTCAAATAATTCTTTAGTTTTGCAATGAAAAAACAGCCAATTACATATTAATGGCTTGTATTGTATTGTATTGTATTGTATTGTATTGTATTGTAAATTTTGTCTGCGTTCATATTCAAAACTTCGTTTTTGGAATTACAATTAATTTTACCTATTATACATAACTAATTAAAATTTGTCAATACCAAAACTTGAAAAAAGTATTATAAATGATACAATTAAATTGAAAAAGCTTAATAAAATATTAAAAAAATATTTTATTTAATTATTTTTTATATTTTTTATTTAGTTATTTTAAGGAATTGAATATATGGAAACAAAAGTATATAAATCGGGTTCTATAGTATATTTTGCAGGCGACCCTTCCGATAGAATTTATATATTAAAGGAAGGACGGGCTCAAAGTATATTTTTATCCGAAGAAACTGGATACGAAACGAGAGAGCCGATAAATGTAGGGGAATTTTTCGGAGTAAAAAGTCTGCTTGGAGATTATCCGCAGGAAGACACGGTTCAATGTTTGAGCGACTGCGTTATCATTATTCTTACTTACGAAGAATTTGAAAATTTGGTTTCAAAAAATAAATCGATAATAATAAAAATGCTTCGGGTATTTTCAAATCAATTAAGAATATTGAATAAAAATGTTAGAAATCTTGTTGAAAAAGAGGAAGACGAAGAGGGACCGAATCAGCTCGAAGGATTATACAATATCGGCGAATTTTATTTTAAGAATCAAAAATTCAAAAACGCTTTATACGCTTATAAAAGATATTATCAAATAGCGGATGAGAATTCCTCTTTTTATCATACGGTTGAAAATAAAATTAAAGCCTGCAAAGAAAAATTGAATATAACGGACGATAGCGCTATAGCTCCTCCGCTTAAATAAATTAATTTTATAATTTTAAATTTTAATAAGGAATAAAAAATGGATAATAATATATCTTCGCATACAAAGAAATACGAAAAGGACGACATTATATTTTTGGAATTTGAAAAAGGCGATAAATTCTATATGGTTCAAAGCGGTTCGGTAAGAATAACGAAAGTAATTAAAGATGTGGAAAAACTGCTCGATGTGGTTCATGCTGGAGATTTTTTCGGAGAAATGGCGATTTTGGAAAGCACGACAAGAAGCGCGTCCGCGATTGCAAACGAACCTACAGTTTTACTCGAACTACAAAAAGAAAATTTTCAATCCATTCTTGCAAATAATATCGAGATGGCGCTTAAACTTTCAAAAATGTTTGCCAAAAGAATATTCGATTCAAAAAGAAGACTTTTAATACTTCAATTAAACGAACCAAATTTAAGAATATACGATTGTTTGCTACTCCTTGCCGAAATTCAAAATATTCCGAGAGATGCTTATAACGAACCGCAGGAATTAAACGCTACGATAAACGATATTGCAAATTGGTGCGCTATAAAACCGATAGAAGTTCAAAAAGTTTTAAAGCCTATGGCTGGCAAAATAAATATAAAAAATAATACAATCCAAGTTAAAAATTTAAAAGAATTTCAAAGGCAGATAGATGTAAAAAGAAGAAAGTCTTATAATATTCAATAATTTGAAAGTCCGTCATTACGAGGCTACCGCTAATATTTATACCTGAACCAATTTATTAATTTCAACCAAATCCAATTTTTTTATTTTTTTTATAACAATATTATTTTTAATAAGATAATTTTTTATATCTCTAACTCGAATCAATTTTTCGTTTCCGTCAAGCAAAGTAATAAGTATTTTATTTTCGGACATTATAATCAAATAATCGCCGTTTCTCTCTTCGCTTTCTTTTAATTCTTCTTTATTTTTAAGCAAATCAAAAGCCTCTTTATCGTCATTAGTTTCAATTTCGTATAAAATATTTTTTGGCAGAGTATTAATTTTTTTTAGATTAATCGGAACAAACTCTATTTTTAAAATATTTATTCCAATATGAGCGAGCAAATTATTTATTTTATTTTTAATCAAATCTATATCAATATTGTCGATTAAACTAACTTCCATAAATTCCGCTTTGCTTTCGCAGGCAAAAGGAGTCGGCGGCGTAAACGAAACTTTTTCAAGCGGATGAAAACCTTTGCTTAAAGATATTTTTGCTCCCGCTATTTTAAGCGCTGAAATCATAATACGCGATAAATCATGCATTCCAAGTAAAGATGAAATTCCTTCTTTTTTGAATCGCATAAATATTTTATAATTAACCGAAAAAATATCTCTCTTTTTTAGAGTTTTCAATTCTTCTTTCATTTGCTCAAAATTTTTATTTAGAATTTCTTTTTTATATTTATGGCAATAAGTTTTATAATCTATTCCGCAATTTTGACAATTTCCCGTAAAACAATATTCGGTAAATTTTCCATTTTGAAATCTTTCATATTCTCTATTAAAAAAATTTTGACTTATTAAAGTGTCGATGCATTTCCAAGCCATATTTTTTCTTTTTGAAATAAGTTCTTTTATAGTCAATCCTTTTTCTTCAATTACGCTTTTCCAAATATCGTATTTAAAATATTCAACCCAAGCGTCAAATCTCGCTCCTCTTTTATAAGCTTCGTAAATTATATCGCCGACTTTTTCGTCTCCTCTCGATATTATTCCTTCAATTTCCGCCATTCTTGGAGGATGATATTTAACAGAAACTTTTGTTCCTCTAAATCTATTTTTTACTTTATCTATGCAAATAATCGCTTCTTCGTCCGTAAGTTGATTTAAATTTTCAAGCGGAGTATGAGGCTTTGGAACAAAAACATTTATTGCGGCGTTTATTTTTACTTTATTTTTTGACGCCTTTATCATTTTCTCCAAAGTTTCTATAATTTCATCCGCTTCTTTGTCGGGATTTTCGGTAAAGCCAATCATAAAATAAATTTTTACCGTTTTCCATCCAATAATTTGAATGTCTGAAAGAATATTAAATATTGCATCTTCGTCCATCGATTTATTAATTCTCTCTCTCAATTCATGACTTCCAACTTCAAGCGCAAAAGTTAAGCCTGTTTTTTTGAATTGAGCGATTCTGCTAGCGGTTTCTTTATCGAAAGAATCGATTCTTAAAGAAGGCAGAGATAAAGAAAATCCTTTACGCTCTCCTAAAGTTTGAAGATAATCTATTAAATCGGCAATATTCGGATAATCGTCCGCCGAAAGCGAAAATAAATTTAAAGTTCCAAAACCTGTAGCTTCCAAAGATTCCATAGCTATTTCAATTATTTTTTCAATTTTTCTATTTCTAACGGGACGATAAGTGATTCCCGCTAAACAGAATCTGCAACTATGAGCGCAACCTCTCGCTATCTCGACTGAAATTCTATTTTGTATTCCTTCCAAAATCGGCACTAAAGGTTTTTTGACATAAGGCATATTGTTAATATTTTCAACAAAAATTCTTTTCACGGAATTTTTAGGATATTTCGGAATATAAGCGTATTCTAATTTTGATAATTCTTTTAATATATCGTCTTTTTTTGCTTTATTTTTTTTAAGATTATAAATTATATCTACAAAATTTTTTATTTCAAAATCGAACTCGCCCATTAAAAAAATATCTATAAAATTTGAAAGCGGAAAAGGATTATAAACGCTCGGACCTCCAGCCGCTATAATTGGAAAATCTTCTCCTCTCTCTTCTCTAAAAATTGGAATTTGACTTAATTCTAAAATTTGCAAAATATTCGTATAAATTAATTCGTATTGAAGAGTAAAACCCAAAACATCGGCGTCTTTCACTTTGCTAAAAGTTTCTAAAGTATATAGAGGAATATTTTTTTCTCTTAATAATTTTTCAAAATCGTAAGCCACGGCGTAAACTCTCTCGCATGAAGCGTATTCGATTGAATTAATAACTTCGTAAAGTATAGAAAGTCCTAAATTGCTTATCGCCACTTCATACAAATCTGCAAAAGACATTATAAATTTAAAATCCGCATTCGGCTTTATTATAGCGTTTATCTCTCCGCCTAAATATCGCGCTGGCTTTACAATATCGGCGCTTTTTACAAGTTCCAATATTTCATTTTTTAAATTATCTTTCATTATTTATTGAATATCTTTAACTTTAACCATTAAACCCGCCGCTTCTAATAAAGACACAATATATACTTTATCATTATCTTCAATATCGATAGCCATATTGCATACTCCAAATACAGGCTCTGGCGCTGGACGAACAACGACTTCTATTCCCGCATCCATTAAAATTTTTTCAGCTTTAATTAAATCTCTCGGCGTTTGTAAATAACAAAAACTTTTTACCATAATTTCTTCCCTAATATATTTATTAAATATTTTAAATCTTCTTTTTTAGTGTATGGAGAAAACGAAAATCTTATAGCGCCTTCTTTATTTCCGTAAAAATTATGAGATAAAAAAGAGCAATGAAATCCGTATCTGCATTCTATATTATAATCATTATATAGCTTATAAGTTAAATTAGCCATATTCATATCGTTATTTTTTAAGGTTATAGAAAATAAAAATCCTTGATATTTTTTATTTTTGGACCATATAACTTTATATTTATTCATACTTTCTATTTCTTTTATAGTTTCGATTAAATCGTCTATATTTATTTTCCAATCGGGCTTATTTTTCAAAGCCGCTAAAAGTCCAATTATTCCGACAGTATTCGGCGTGCCTGATTCGTATATTTCGGGGATGCTATAAGGAGTTTTATAATAATCGCCAAATCCTCCACCAAAATAAGCTGGTTTTAATTTTTTGCTATTTTTTACATAAAAACCGCCCGTTCCCGCAGGACCGAGTAATCCTTTATGTCCCGTAAAAGCTAAAAAATCTATATTCCATTTTTCCGCTTCAATTTTTTTTATTCCTATTGATTGAGTCGCATCGACAAGCAAAGGAATATTGCCTATAGTTTCTTTAATTTTTTTTATCGGCTGAATTATTCCGCTTATATTACTTTCCATATTTACTATAATCAACGATATTTTATTTTTATCTTTTTTTATTATATTAGAAAGTTTATCAATATCTATTAATCCGTTTTCGCTATTATTTTTAATTGAAGGAATTAATTGATATTCGACATTTTTATTTTTGCTTAATTTATAAATCGGTCTTAAAACCGCATTATGCTCCAAAGAAGAAATTAAAACTTTTGTGTCATGCAAATCAAGTCCTATTAATATATCGTTTATAGACCTTGTCGCTCCCGAAGTAAATATAACATTCGAGCTATTTTTTACTCCTAAAATATTGGTAAGCGATTCTCTGCATTCTTCAATTTTTTTTGTAGTTTCTTTTCCTCTTTCGGTATTAACTCTTCCGTAAGTTCCTCCGATATTCATAATAAAATTTGACATCTCTTCGGCTACTTCTTTAGGTTTAGGAAAACTTGTAGTTGAATTATCGAAATAATAATTTTTCTTTTTCATTAACTTAAAATTAAAATATTATATTCTTATAACAGCGGAAGCGTTAGCCATAGCTTCTATTATTCCAAGCATATTCGTTTGCTCTTCAACTTTTATATCGTTAAGTTCGTAGAATTTTACGCAAGTTCCGCAGAAAAATATTTTTATTCCCGCATCTCTCAATTCTTGAAGCAAAGTTTTATAAGGCTCTTCGACTCCCAAAAAAACTCCGCTATTATAACAATATAAAGCTTCGGGTTTCGGATTAGCGTCTTTCAAAGCTCCTAAACATGCTTTTAATAATAATTCGCCCAATTCTTCATTTCCATGTCCCATAAATTTTTTATCGGCTACGGCAATTACTGGACCTGAAGATTTTTCAAAGTTTTCATTTGAAGATAAATCTTTATTCTTTTTAATTTTGAAATTCATTCCTTCGTTTGTATAAGTTATTCCGTTATTTTTAAGAAAATCCGTTATATTATGAAACGCGACTTCATCGTCTATAAGAACTTCTATCTCGTCTCCAATATTTGCATTCGTTAATGCGGTTTTAGTTAAAATTAAAGGTTTAGGACATGGAATTCCTTTAGCGTCTATAGTTTTCATAAAAAATCCTCGATTTAAATTTTTTAATAAATAAATTTTTAATAATCAAAATAATATATCAAAATAATTTTCTGTCAAATAAATATAAAAAATAATTCATATAGCTAAAAATATTTTTTATGCTATAATTGTTAGATAAGTTTAACAATTATAAAAAATTATTTTTGGAGATACAAAATGAAAATGACATTAAGAATAGGCGGAATGCATTGCGCCGCATGTTCGAGAGCGGTTGAAAGAGCTTTAAAAAAAACGGAAGGAGTAAAAGAGGCAAATGTAAATATAGCGACAGAAAAAGCCGTTTTGGTATTTGACGATAAAAAATTAAAATATAAAGAT
>CAKVCG010000080.1 GCA_934725525.1 uncultured Brachyspira sp.
AAGTCCGTCCTTGTCAATTTGACTTGTCCCAATAATCGTTTTCATTTCATACATATAAAAACCTATAATTTTAAGTTTGTATATTATATAGGAATAATTGGGAATTGTCAAAATATTTAAAAAGGATTATATTTTAAACTATTTATATATGCATTGTTTCATTTAATCGAATTATATTTAAATCTTCTATTCTCACTCAACACTTTACTTATAGCGTTCATTAAAAGTCCTATAAAAAATATAATATATCAATCAAAATTAATTCTTTTTTCTTCAATTATAGGGCGGTATTTTCATTAATTTAATTTTTAGACTCAAATTTTAAGTTAGAAAAATTTAATGGCGGTAAATCTATAGGAATTATCTTTGACATTACGCTCATTTGCGCTACTATTGGTCTTAAATACGAGTAAAGCATTGCGGCTATGTTATTTATAATTCTTTCATTAAATTCATTTTTAAACTTAAAAAGTCCAATTATAGTAGATTCTATATGCGCCAAAATATTATCGCTCATCATCAAATCCATTTTTATATTTAATTCCGTTAAAATTAAGTTATCTTCTTCTTTTTTACTGTATGAAATATTAGCTCCAGTTTTTATGCCTATATTGTTAGCAATTTCTATATTGCTATTCATTAAATTATTTATTAAATTAAATTTAAAATCAACAACTTGTATGTATTCTATAGATATTGCAGATTCACTAGGCTGCGATACTGATGTCTTCTCCATAATAATTATATTCCTCTTTTTTACTAGTATTTACGCTACTTATAGTATTTACACTATAAATTAAAAAAATATATGCTTAACGAGTATAGACAGGTATTTACGCTACTTATAGTATTTACACTATTTATAAATGCAAACCTTTTATTTTGTTTTTCGATATCATCTAATAATATATCAAAATTTTTTTGATTACAAAAAATAAAATAGAGTAGTTTTATCATTTTTTCTAAAATTATAAAAGTTTCTTCATTATATTTAATATATATTTAATATAATAATTTTTAATAAAGCGATTTGTAATATCAATAATTTTTCCAGAATCAATAGATTCATTTACTTCTTCATCATTTTTAAACCAATCATATAAATATTCACATTGTATAGTCTTATATAAAGTATCTTCAAATTTTATATGCGTATTATATGAAACTTTATTAATTATATCTCGTTTTTGATAATCTCTTTTATTAGTTAAATATATAGTATAAAAGTCATCTTCATCAAAAACTTTAATATTATCGCAGTTTATACCGCTATTTTTTAATTCGTTTATATAGAAATCAATAGCTTTAAAATCAATATTTTCTAATTCGTTATTATGATAAGGCATTGTATATCCCCTCAAATATTATTTTAGCTTTTTCCAAATCTGTTAAACTACAAATACAATCATTAGATTTATTATCTATATTATAATATTCATATTTTTCTCGCATTTCTGCTAGTCTCTCGCCTTTTATTATATCGGCATATTTTCCATTAAATTTTTGCAGTTTTCCTATAATATGCCATATACTATTAATTCTTCTATTAGATTTATGTTTAAAACATTTTCCATTACAATAACTATTTTTATAATAATGGCAATTTGTATTATTACAATTAGCTATATATTTTTCAACATTAACTAAATAATCTTTAGCTATTAAAAATAATCCATAATACCATCTGCCTATTATTAAATGATTGATATCATCAACTTCTATATATTTCATACTTAATTTTTTCGTATTTAAAACATCTCTATTATTATAGAGATATTCGGCAAAAGCAATATTAACTTCCCCTCTATTTTTCATGCGAAACCTAATTATATATTTTTTATAATTTATTTTATATAAGTAATAAATTTTTGTCAATAGAAAAATTATTAATTTAAACTCCTTATAATATACTATAACAGATTATAATTAATTTACAAATCACTCAATAGAATTATATTTAAATCTTATGTTTTTATTAAACATTACTTTTTATTGATACTATTAATATACCACAAATAAGCGCTTTTAATACTCTCTTCTAAACTCTTTTCAGATTTCCAATCTAAAATACTTTTCACTTTCCCAATATCCGCATATAAAATCGCAGGGTCGCCAGCTCGCCTTCCCTTAATTTCAACAGGAATTTTTTTATTCAAAACTCTCTCGCAGGCTTCAAAAACTTCTTTCACGCTATAACCTTCGCCAGTCCCAATATTAAATACATCCGTTTTATTTTCTTTAATTAAATACTCATAAGAAAGTCTATGAGCTTCCGCTAAATCTAACACATTAACATAATCTCTTATGCAAGTTCCGT
The DNA here is from genome assembly GCA_934725525.1 of uncultured Brachyspira sp. Lineage (GTDB taxonomy): Bacteria > Spirochaetota > Brachyspiria > Brachyspirales > Brachyspiraceae > Brachyspira. The sequence goes on from CAKVCG010000080.1 coordinate 2,318, forward strand.
CTCTCGTTTCATAATCGTTTCCAAAAATTGTAAAAACTTTATTATCATTTGCCTTCAATATATTTGGAATTAAATGAGTTTCTGGTTCATGCCATTCGCCAATCCTTCCTTTCTCGTCCGCTCCCGCTACATTGAAATATCTTAATCTTATTGATTTTAAACCGTAGGCTTTATCATAATCGTCCATTATTCGCTCTATAGCAAGTTTGGAATAACCGTAAGGATTAATGGGATTTTGAGGATGTTTTTCGTCTATTGGCGTCTGCTCAACTATGTCGCCATAAGTGGCGCAAGTCGAAGAAAGAACTATTCTTTTAACATTATGTTTAATCATAGTGTCAAGTAAATTCAATGTTCCGTAAATATTGTTTCTGTAATATTTTGAAGGATTTTGAACGCTCTCCTCAACCAAAGCGAAAGCTGCAAAATGAATAACTCCGTCTATAGAATATTTATTAAAAACATTTTCTATATCTTCAATATTTCTCAAATCGCCTTTTTCAAAAATTATTTTGTCTGGATTTATTTCAAGCAAAGTATTAATTGTTTCAATATGTCCGTTTTCCAAATTATCGAAAATAATTATTTTATAATCTGTATTTTCAATTAAATTTAAAACCGTATGGCTTCCTATATATCCCGCTCCGCCTGTTATTAAAATCATATTAATTCCTTTTTATTTTTCAGATTTTACCTCATGGTATTCTTCTTCAGTATTCACTTCCCAAATTACGCTTTTATCTTTATTATCAGACAATATGCAATTAGCGGCTTCAATTCCGCAAATCATAGAATGGTCCATATTGTTATATCTATGCATTCCATTTCTACCCGATAAAAATAAGTTTTCTATTTTATCCGTGTATTCTCTAATTTTATGGAATTCATTATAAACGCCCGTGTATGAAGGATAAGCTTTTTTCATTTTTATTATATTTGAAGAAATAACATCCTCGTCTTTTATTAATTTCAATTTCTTCATTTCGTCTATAGTAAATTTAATAAAATCGTCTTCTTTCATAGACCATAATTCATCGTTCTCAAAACACATATATTCTACGCCTACATAAATGCAATTTTTATCTTTTACCATATACGGAGACCAATTATTAATAATGCCTATTCTTGCAATTTTGACATAAGGCTCTTGAATATAAATCCAATTATCTTTAATAATTCCGTTTTCGCTATGTAAGGATATGTCTTTTAATAGAATTCCTACGATAATAAAATCCCTATATTGAAGATTATTCGCCAAATTATATATTTCATTAGGAACTTGAGAGAATGAAGTTATTAAATCTTTTATAGGCATTGTGGAAATAAAATAATCGGCTTTTTCAATAATTTCTTTTTTATTAATTTTATCTTCAATCGCAACCGATACTACTTTATCGTTTTCTATATTTAGTTTAGTTATTTTCGAGTTTAAATATATTTTTCCGCCTTTATTTTCTATATCATGCGCCAACGCTTCCCATAACTGCCCCGAACCATATTTTGGATATAAAAAAGTTTCTATTAAACTTGTTTCGACTCCTTTTTGTTTAATATCGTTTTTCTTTTTTGGTTTTAACGAATTGATAATAGTTTTATAAATTGAAAGTCCTTTAACTCTCTGCGCTCCCCATTCGGGACTTAATTCGGAAGGTTTAACGCCCCAAACTTTTTCGGTATAATCTCTAAAAAATAAATTGTATAATTCCCGCCCAAATCTGTTTATATAAAATTTTTCCAAACTATCGACATTTTTGTATGGAAATAAAACCGACTTTATATAACTGAAACCAATTTTTGCGCATCTTAAAAATCCTAAATTAAATATAAACTCTTTATTTAAAGAAATTGGATAATTAAATAATTTTTTCAAATAAAATATTCTTGTTAATCTGTCTCTAACAAGCATAATTTTTTCATTATCTTCGGGCTTAAAATTTTCATTCTGTCTTGGCAAAAGTGAATTCCAAATTTCCAATACTCTATCGCTTTTAGAAAAAAATCTATGAATACCAATATCGATTTTATTTCCGTTTATATCTACCGTTCTCGCTATTCCGCCTATCGCATCCGAATCCTCAAAAATGATTACTTCGGCGTTAGGCTCTCTGTTTAATATTTCATAACCAGCCGTTAAGCCCGCTGGACCAGCTCCTATGATTATTATTTTCTTGTTTTGCATAATATTCTCCTTTTCAAATCAAATTAATAATTGTTTTAAAATACAAAAAACCTACGCTGCAATTTTATATCGCAACATAGGTTGTAATTTTTTTAATTTTAATGTATTATTTTCTAATATTAGATTATTACTACATTGTTTGGTAATTAAGTTAATCGTCAGCGCATGCTCTGCTCTGCTCTGCTCTGCTCTGCTCTGCTCTGCTCTGCTCTGCTCTGCTCTGCTCTGCTCTGCTCTGCTCTGCGTCTTACTCATTGCAATTTTAAATATTTCTTTCAGTAGTTTCAAATTGGAGTATATGCCTTTTATTTTTGAAGGAACTTCATTTTTTGGATATAATCGCTCGGTTGGAACTTGACAGATTTTATAACCTAACTTATTTGCATGCACTAACGGATAATAGCAATATTCGTAAGTGTTAAATTCATCTCTAAACCAATCCATCTTTTCGTCTAAAATATATCTTCTCGAAAAACCTTTATAACCATTGCAAACATCGTCATAATGAAAACCCGAAGTAAAACTAATTAACGGAGAGGCAATTAATCTAATTCCTATTTTTCTTAAAAAAGGAGTATTCGCTTCTTTTCCGCCTAAAGTAAATCTCGTAGCCTGAATAACATCAAAGCCCGCTTCTAACTTTTCCAAAAATAATGGCAAACTTTCATGAACATTATCCTTATCGTTTCCGTCAACCATTATCGCTCCTTCGTATCCCATTTCCATTGTTTGATAAAAGCCTTGCTTAAGTTGAACGCCTTGTCCTTTTTTATCGCTAACATTAATTAAAAGTCCAACGCAACCATAATTTTTAATGAAATCGGGATTTGAGGAATTATCTTTACTCCCGCCATCGCAAATGAAAACATCGCATATATTAAAAATATTGTTTTCTTTCATTTTATTCATTTGAGATACAAATCTTTCGCCTTCATTAATCACGGGAATTAATAAAGCATATTTATTTTTCTTTTCAGAAAATATATAACTTTGATATTTTGGAATTTTAGATTTTACTAAATTTAATTTATCTTCAATCATTTTTATCCTCTTTAAAGTCTTTAATGAAAGTCAAGAATGATATTAACGCTATAATCGATATTGGTAAAACGGGAGCTATATATCTTGATTCCCAAGGTGTTCCAGATGGTGAAAATACAATAACTATTAAAGCGGTGGCAAAACCAGAAAAAGCTATACAAAAAGTAAATAATAATAATTTATTTCTAAAATTATTTTTTAATAACCATAACAAACCCGATAAGAAGAACATTATTATGCAAATCGATATTGGAATAATATTATTTATATTAAAAGAAATATTATATAAAAATGTGTATATTTTTAATCTCAAATTACTAAATTGAATTCTTTGTTCAGAAAGATTATATTTTTTAGAGACCTTATAGTCCTTATTATATGGGGTATGAGCTTCAATTGACTGAATTTTATCAGGTCGAATAAAATATTCTCTCCATTCAAAGCTATAAAACCATAAACAATTTGCCACCATACAAACAAATTTTATATAACCTATAGGATGTTTAAATAAATATTGCTTGAATACTTCTTTAGAATACTCATCATCTTCTGTTATAGATACCTTGATAACCATATTTGGAGTCATTTCTTTAAATATCAATCTATTAGAATAATAAGAATTATAATAAGCCTGTTTTAAATCTTCAGAATTTTTACCTTCTAAATACCATTCTTTAGGTATTAGAGAATAGTCGCCAGAAGTATATGCTATTCCTCCGATATTAAAAATAATAGCGTTAATACTTCCATCTATAGCCGCTTGCTCTTTAGTAAGAAATATACGAGGAGTAAATTTAACTATAGATAGGAGAATAATTGCAAAAAATAACATTATAGTCATAAATTTTAATAAATATAATTTTGCATTAGAAATAGATTTTTCTAATATAAGATAAGTAAATAAAATAAATATTGGATATATTGTTACTATAGCGTTATGTCGCAATAATAATGTAATGGTTAATAATATTCCAGTCAAAATCATCAGTAATATTTTTACTAAATTATTTTTTGGTCGAATTAATAATTGTGTAAATATTAAAGAATATAATAAAAATAAATGTAAACTAAATATATAATCTTTATACTGAATAAAGTTGTAAAAGAATATTCCAATAAAAAATGTAATTAAATGTAAAAATATTAAAAACCTATTTTTATATTTTAAATATAAGCTTATTATAAGTATAGAAATCGACATATAGTAGCAAAATAAATTAATTAAGAAAAAATAAAAAGAATGGATACCAAATAAATAAAAAAACAACTTTAATAATTGAACATATAAAATTGGGTCCCAATTATCCAAATTACTACTACCAAAAGCTTTTCCTAATATTCTATATTGGTCATATCGTTGGAAATATCCAGGAAAACCAAGCCAAAATTGAAATATAAATAATATCAACCCAATAAAAATAGTTATTATAATAAATTTTTTATCATTTGAAATATTTAACTTTCTATAAAAGTATATTATTAATATCAATGCCAATATAAAATAAAGTAATATTGGAATTTTAGGTTTTATTTTCAAAATATAATTAATATTATCAATTTTATATTCATTAATCTCTTTTTTATCAGAAACAAAATTCCCATAAGGACTTCCTTTATATTCCATTTCGGCATTTTCCATATAATCAGGTAAGTTTGATAAATCAGGATAAACTCCGTAAATATCGCTATTCCTAAAAACTTTGTCATAATATCTAATTCTAAATTGATAAATATAATTTGTAATATTTTCATTGGTAAGCAAATAATTTTTTATGCTTTCTTCATCCAATTTTCCATCAACTGTAAAATCTTTTCTAATATCATTTAGATTATTTAATTCTAATGTTCTATCAATCTCCAAATTAAAATCGGTTAAATAACCAATTCTATTTTTTGAGCCAAGAATTTGTAGAATTATTAAAGCAATAGAAATAATAATTACAAACGGAATATAAATTTTTAGAAATAATTTTTTATTTTTAGATATCATAGGGTTATCTCCTTAAAAGTTAATTTTTGTAGACGCAAGAGAAAGCGTTTAAATGTTTTAAATAATTCTTTAATTTTGCAATGAAAAAATAGCCAAAAATTATAATAATGGCTTGTATTGTATTGTATTGTATTGTATTGTATTGTATTG
>CAKVCG010000081.1 GCA_934725525.1 uncultured Brachyspira sp.
AAATCTTTCAAAAAATTAGTGTCGGCAAAAGCGCCTTTTAAACCGTCTTCCAATACGGAAGCGCTAACCAATTCTTTGATTTTTTGCTTTAATACGCTTATTGATTGCTCGCCAGCCATACGAACATCCGTTATAGTGTTTTTTTTCAATTCTTCAGCTTTTCTTTCCGCTTCTTTAATGATTTCTTCCGATTTAGCTTCAGCGTCTTTTAGTATTTTGTCGGCTTCGCTTTTAGCGTTTGAAATAATTTCATCCGCTTTTTTATTGGACTTTTCGACTCCGTCTTGATAAACGCGTTCAAGAAGAGAGTCAAGTTTTTTATCTTCAGCCATAATAACTCCTTATTTAATAATAATTCCGTTTTTATAGATATAAATATCTACTATTGATATATAAAGATATTAAATTAGTTTAACAAAAATAAAAAAAAAATCAAGTAAAATATATAATTTTTTTAATAAAACTTTAAAATTGTTACATTATAGGTTATAATCATCATAACTTTTAAATTATTGAGGAAGTATAATGAATAGAGAAAACGGTATATCAAAAATACTTATCGAAGAAAAACAGATTAACGAAAAAGTAAAAGAATTGGCAAAAATAATATCGGACGATTATAGAAAAAAAGAAAACGCTCCTTGTTTAGTAGGTTTGCTTAAAGGTTCTTTTATTTTTATAGCCGATTTATCAAGATATATAGACATTCCAATAGAAATAGATTTTATGATAGTTTCAAGCTACGGAAATAATCAAATAGGTTCTGAAATAAAAATTTTGAAAGATATTGATGTTCAATTATCGGGTAGAGATGTTATCATTGTTGAAGATATTATTGACACAGGCTATACTTTAGAAAAAATCTGCGAAGTTTTGCAAACGAGAAATATCGCTTCATTAAAGATTTGCGCATTATTGAATAAACCATCGAGAAGAAAAGTAAATATAAATATAGATTATAACGGATTTAATATAGAAGACGAATTTGTCGTAGGATACGGAATAGATTACGCTCAAAAATATAGAAACCTCAATTATATTGGAGTAGTTGAATAATAACGGAATAAATAAAATCTATGATTAAAAATATTATTATTATAGGTGCGGGCGATGCGGGAAAAATGCTCGCTAAAGAAATATTATATTCTAAAAAAAATAAAGATTATAATATTCTATGCTTTTTAGACGATGACGAAAATAAAAAAGAAATTTGTTCTATAAAAGTAAAAGGAAAAATAAACGATATAGAAAAAATTGCAAAAGAATATAAATCTAAAAATATAAATATAGACGAAATAATAATTGCCATTCCGACTTTAGAACAAAAAGAACTTGAAAAAATATTAAATTCAATATCAAGCACGGGAATAAAACATAAAATAGTTCCTGGAATTTTTGAAATTATAAGAGGAAATTTTTCTTTAAAAGATATTAGAAGAATTGAACCATCGGATTTGCTTGGAAGAGAAGAAATTGGTTTTGACGAAAAAGAAATATACGATTATTATAAAAATAAAATTATATTAGTTACAGGAGGAGGAGGCTCTATAGGAAGCGAGCTTGTCAGACAATTAATAACTCTGCCTATTAAAAAAGTATTGGCGTTAGATAATTCCGAAAGCGCAATTCATTCTTTGATAATGTCGATAAACTTGTCAGAAAATAAAGATAAATTTAAATATATAATTTCAAATGTTAGAGATTATATTAAAATCGATAAAATATTAAAAGAATATAAACCCGATATAATATTTCATGCGGCGGCTTATAAACATTTGCCATTTATGGAAGAATATCCTGAAGAAGCGATAAAAAATAATATACTCGCTACGGAAAATATAGCTACTTTATCTATAAAAAATAATATAAAAAATTTTGTATTCATATCAACCGATAAGGCAATTCGTCCAACATCTTTAATGGGAGCGAGCAAAAGAATTTGCGAAAGAATGATAATATCTTTTTCGCATGAACAAAATAATACAATATTCAAAATAACGAGATTCGGAAATGTATTGGGAAGTAGCGGAAGCGTTATCCCCGTTTTTGAAAGGCAAATAAAAGAAGGAAAAGCGATAACAGTAACGCATCCCGAAATGGTTAGATTTTTTATGTCGATTAGAGAAGCTGCAAGATTGGTTATAAAAGCATGCGCTTTAAATAATGGAACAATATTTACTTTGGATATGGGAAAGCCCGTTAAAATTCTTGACTTGGCTAAAAATATGCTGAAAGTTTACGGATTAAACGAAAATGATATTCCTATAGTTTTTACGGGAATAAGAGAAGGCGAAAAATTGTTTGAAGAGATTTTAACTGACGATGAAACTTTGATTACCTCTCAATATAAAAAATTATTTATAGCAAAAGATACTGTTAAATGTTTGACTCCCGAAGAAAGAAAAATTATGATAGAAGAATTTGATTTTGCTTCTTTGGATGCTGATAAAGAAAAGATAAAAGAACTTATGCGAAAGTATATTGAAGAATACAGCGGATAAATTTTTATATAATTACTTTTTGTTTATTCCTTGCTTTAGTATTTCTAATTTGATATATATTCAAAACACTTTCTATTTAAAATTATTTATATAATTATATGTAAATTAGAGTTAAATTAACTTATATTTAATATAATTATCATATTTTATCAAAAAAATAAAAAATTTTAACAAAAAATAACAAAAAACTATTGACTTTATATTAAAAGTGTATATAGTATATCATGTAAATGTTAATAACTGTTAATATTTGGTAAAAATAAAGAGTTTAAAATTATGGAAAGTTTTGAGAGAGAAAGAACAATATTGGAATATCTAAAAACCAATAATAGCGAATCTATAGAAAATTTGGCAAAAATATGCAATTCTAGTTCAATGACTATTAGAAGAGATATAAAAAGACTAATAGAATTAAAAACTATAGAACAAAGACATGGTTTTGTTTCATTAAATAGAGATATATCTTTATTAGTTCCTTATGCATATAGAGAAACTTTGAATAAAGAAGTAAAGAAAATAATGGCATTAAAAGCGATTCAATTAATAGAAGATGGAGATGTAATTATTTTAGACGCTGGCACAAGTTGTATAGAAATAGCGTATATCTTAAATAGTAAGAAAAATTTAACCGTAATTACCAATGATTTAAATATAGCAAATATAGTTTCAAATTATGATATAGAAGTATATATAGCTGGCGGAAAAATAGAAAATAAAAATTACTGTTCTTCGTCTATTGACACTATTAAATATATTAAAAAATTTAGAGTTTCAAAAGCGTTTATAGGGACCTCAGGCATAACTTCTAATTTTTATTTTTGCGCTAATAGTTGCGATAAATCGGAAATAAAAAAGACTATGATTAATATATCAAATAAATGTATATTGATGGCTGATGATAGTAAATTTAATTCTCCTTCTATAATAAAAGTTAAATCTTTACAAGATTTTGACTATATTATAACAAACAAAATATTTTCTAATGATGAAATTAATCATATACAAAAAAATGGAGGAAAAATTTTAAATGTATAGATGTTTGATAATAGCCGATGACCTTACGGGAGCTAACGCTACGATTTCTTTATTAAAGAATTTAAAAATAACAACTTTATTAGATTTAAATGACAAGAATTTATACAAAAATTATGACGCTATAAGTTGTTCTACAGAAAGTAGGTCAATATCTGAATCTGATGCGTACAATAAGGTATTTAATATTACTAAAAAATATATGCATGAGAATATAATCGTATATAATAAAAGAATAGATAGCACTATGCGTGGAAATGTTGGAATTGAAATTGACGCTATGCTCGATGCTTTAGATGACGATAGAATAGCTATTGTTAGTCCTGCATATCCTTCCGCTGGTAGAACGGTAGTGGGAGGATACTTATTAGTTAATGGGGTATTGGTAGAAGATACTGAAATGGCGGTAGATTCTAAAAATCCAATAAAAATTAGCAATGTTATTGATTTAATAAAAGCGCAGAGTAAAAGAAAAATAATTTCTGTGTCTATAGATATTGTTAGAAAAAGCGTCAAAGTTATTGCCAATTTTATTAAAGATAAATATGAAGAAGGATTTAGAATATTTGTATGCGATATGATAAATGAAAACCATATAAATAGTATATCTCAAGCCGTTTTAGAAAGTAAAATCAAATTTATAGTAGCCGACCCTTCGCCATTAACTGCCAAAATTTCAGAACTATCTATTACCCCCCCCCCCACGCATAATGAGTCGAGAAAAATATTATGCGCTATAGGTTCGATATCTCATACTACCGCGTTGCAAGTAAAAACTATACATCAATATAGAAAGATAGGATTAATAAGATTTAGACCCGAAAATTTAATAGATTCATCTTTATATGATAATGAAATTAATAATATAGTTAATGAAGTAATAGATAAATTTAAATCTTTTGATATTTGCATTTTAGTATCTGAAAATCTTTACAGAGATAAGCCATTAGATTTTGATGAAATAGCATTAATAAGCAAAATCGATATAGAATATCTATCCAATTTAATAAACGAAAGATTAGCCATATCTATTGGAAAAATTTTAGAAAAAGTAAGAGTAGATGCTCTATACACGAGCGGAGGTGATACTACAATTAAAATATGTTCTCAACTAAATTCTTGTAATTTGGATATTCAATATTCTATATTTCCTTTGGTTGTTTACGCTAAATTAAGCGGCGGAAAATATCAAGGGCTAGATTTAATTACTAAAGGAGGAGGTGTTGGCGATGCGGAAAGTTTAATAAAGTGCGTAGATTTTTTAATCCATAAGTAAATTTAAAAAAAAGGAGAGTAATAAATGACAAAAAGAGAAAGGATAGCTATTACCGTTGGAGACCCATCTGGAATAGGACCTGAAATAGTCGTAAAATCATTGTTAAGAAATGATATTTACGAAAATGCTATACCCGTTGTTTATTCCCATAAAAAAGCTTTAGAGAGAGTATTACAACCAAATATTTTATTAAAAAAGATAAATACTCCTTTAGAAGCCGAAGGTATAAATAATGTTATAGAATATATAGAACCTGAAAAGGAATTAAATGATTTTGAATTTGGAAAAATTCAATCGGATTGCGGAGAAGCATCTTATGATTATATTTCTATGGCAATAGATGATGCTTTAAAAGGAAATGTATGGTCTGTGACCACAGGACCTATTAATAAAGAATCTATAAAAGCTGCAAAAATTAATTTTATAGGACATACTGAGATTTTTGGAGAAAAAACAAACTCTATTGACCCATTAACTATGTTTGAAGTTAGAGGATTGAGAGTATTTTTCTTGACTAGACATATGTCTTTAAAAAAGGCTTGCGAATCTATAACTAAAGAAAGAATAGTAGATTATATAAAGAGATGCACTGAAGCGTTAAAAAAAATAGATTCTTCGGATAATGTTATGGCTGTAGCCGCTCTAAATCCGCATGGAGGTGAGCATGGATTATTTGGAGATGAAGAAGAAAAATATATAAAGCCTGCTATAGAAGAAGCGCTGAAAATGGGATATAAGGTTGCAGGTCCTATAGGCGCAGATTCTGTTTTTCATCAAGCTTTAATAGGTAAATATGGCTCTGTGTTATCTTTATATCATGACCAGGGGCATATTGCCACAAAAACATTAGACTTCCATAAAGTTGTATCTTTAACATTAGGATTACCTTTTTTAAGAACTTCAGTCGACCATGGCACAGCTTTTGATATAGCGGGTAAAAATGAAGCTGGTTCTGTCAGTATGGAAGAGGCTATTTTAATAGCTATAAAATACGCTAAAAATTTTATAAAAAAATAAATAATAAAAAAAGGAGATTTATATGTCAGACTTGCGTTTTATAATTGGGCTTATTATAGGAGTTATATTGTTGATAACTATGGTTGCGAAAACAAAAATACATGCTTTTCCTGCTCTAATATTATCGGCAATTATTACGGGATTAATAGGCGGTATGGATACTACGGCTATAGTAAAGGCTATAACTAGCGGTTTTGGCAATACCTTATCAAGCATAGGTATTATAATAGGTTTCGGAGTTATGATGGGACAGATATTTGAATTATCTGGAGCTGCGGAAACTATGGCGTTAACTTTTATTAAAATATTTGGTAAGAAGCGAGAGCATATAGCGTTGGCTATTACGGGATGGGTTGTTTCAATACCGATTTTTTGCGATAGCGGTTTTATATTACTATCTCCAATAGCAAAAGCAATATCAAAGAAAACTTCTAAAAGTATTTTTGTATTAGGTTATTCATTAGCTGTAGGACTTCTTATAAGCCATCATATGATTTTACCTACTCCAGGTCCTCTTGCTGCAACGGTAAATTACGGCGCTGATTTAGGGCAATCAATATTAATGGGGATTATATTTTGCATACCTATGCTTATAGGAACATTAATATATACTAATTATGTAGGCTCTAAAATTTATCAAATTCCAAGCGATGATGGAGGTTGGATTAGAGAAGAAAAACCTAATAAAAAAGCGGAAGAAGATTTTGAATTAAAACCTTCAAGAGATGATTTGCCAAACGCTTTTTTATCATTTTTGCCTATTTTATTACCAATAATTTTAATATTATTAGGAACTGTATTAGGAAATATATTTAAAAGCGCCGATAAAAGTAATGCTCTAATATCGGCAATTAATTTTGTAGGAAACCCTGTTATAGCTGTAGGTATAGGTTTACTTATTTCTATATTTACTTTAACAAATAAAATGAGTCGAAATGAAACTCTAAAAGTTATGGAATTAGGAATTACTGGTTGTGGCGTAATTCTTTTAGTTACTGGAGCTGGCGGTTCTTTTGGACAAATCTTAAAAGATTCGGGAGTTGCAAATTCTATAGCTGAATTTATAGCTTCTACAAAAATACCCGCTATTCTTATTCCTTTTGTTATAGCCACCGTAGTAAGATTTATTGTAGGCTCTGGAACGGTAGCAATTGTTACATCAAGTTCTATATGCGCTCCGCTTCTAAATCAACTTGGCATAAATCCGACTTTAGGAACTATGGCATCTTGTTCTGGGGCTATGTTTTTTAGCTATTTCAATGATTCTTATTTTTGGGTTATAAATAGAACATTAGGCGTTGAGGATATCAAAGAACAGATAAGGCATTGGTCAATTAATACAACTATTGGTTGGGCGATAGGTTTAATTACATTGCTAATATTTGATATATTTATTTAATAAAAGGGCTTAAATTTTATGACGAGTTAGAAATAATATCTGACTCGTCTTTTTTAATAGCGATTAATTCTATATAAAAATAATTAAACTTTAATATTCTTAAATATTAAGAATTTTGAAAAATTAATTTGATAAAATTCAATTATTATAAAGAAAATAAAAAAAAGAGACTTACAAAAATGCAAATCTCTTTTAAAATATCTATCTACTTAAATATTATTTTTTGGGATTTTCAAATAAATGTTTAATATCCGTTTTCTCCCAAGTAAAATCGGCGTCCTCTCTGCCGAAATGCCCATAAGCCGTAGTTTTTTCGTA
>CAKVCG010000082.1 GCA_934725525.1 uncultured Brachyspira sp.
CTTTATAAAATCCGCCGTATTCTGGAAAAAGATTTGCAAGCAAAATATTATTTCTATCGTAAATTTTTAATACTCTGATTTCGTTTTTTTTAAGTTCGTCTTTTGAAAAAGGTTTGTTAATATATTCTTTTGAGAATTTGTATAAATCGTAAATTTTCGGAGCAAATATTAAACCCGCCGCAAAAAAACCGATTAATAAAAGGCATATTATATACAGAAATATTTTTTTGATTAATTTTTTTATATTTTTCATTATTATATTTTTTAGTTAATAAAGTAATTAAAATATTTTATTCTAAAAATCTAAATAGTCAATTATATCATAACATTGAATCGACCGTTCCTTCCCGCTATCTGCAATAGGAATTTTTTTATCTATATCACATCTAAATCAAATAGAATTCGTATTATATATTACATAAAAAAATAAAAAAAAATTTAAATAAACGCTTGACAAATAATAAAAAATGTATCATACTATTTCGTATATAATTCATTTCGATTTAGTAATTATTTCGTTATGAATTAATATTATATTAAATTTAATTTATTGATATTAAGAATATGAAAGTAAAAAATAAGAAAAATCTTACAATACGAATTATACTTTTAATTATAAGTATTATGATTAACGGCTTTTCCGTATCCGTATATGTAAAAACTAATTGGGGAGTCTCCACCAACTCGTCTATTCCTTTCGTAATAAGTTCGATTGTTCCCGCATTGTCTCTTGGAATGACAACGATAATGTTTCAAATCTTGCTTTTAATTATATTGGTTTTATCATGCGGATTCAAAAAAGAGTATTTAATTTCTTTCGTATTAGGATGTTTCTTTGGAAGCGTAATAGATATTTGGGATTTCTTATTGACTAAAATTCATATTGAAGCGTTGCATCCGATAATTTTATATATTATAGCGTTTTTCACTTTGGCGTTTGGAATCGCTTTGACTCTTGCAACGGAACTTCCGACTTTGCCTTACGATTATTTTACAAAAGATATTGCTGCGAAAACGGGAAAAACTATAGGATTTATTAAAACGGCTTCGGATATTGCTTATGTAGTTATTTCTATTATTTTATCTTATTTAATAACGGGCAAAATATATGGAGTAGGAATAGGAACTATTATTTCTATGTTATTTACGGGAATATTCGTCCACCTATTTCATAAATTTATAAAAAAATATTTAAAATTAAACAATCAGGAGGCATATCTTGGAAAAACAAATTTTTCAAATGGATAAAAAGCAGTTAATTAAAATCATATTCTGCTTTTTATTTATAGCTGCGTTTTGGTTTATCCCGCCTATAGGCGAGATTACCGTTATTGGAGTAAGGACGATTGGAGTATTTATAGGAACTATTTTACTTCTATCAATCGTGGATACGCTTTGGCCCGTATTCTTATCGTTTATCCTGCTTAATTTATCTGGCGTTATGAATTTAAATCAGATTTTAGCGGGTTCGGTAGGAAATTGGATTATCACATTTGTCGTATTGAGTTTCGTTTTGACTTTTGCGCTTAATAAGTCGGGTTTTACGACAAGGCTTACAGTTTGGTATATGAGCCGTAAATTCGTAAGCAAGAGTCCTTGGACATTTGTATTCGCTTATTGGGGAATTTCTATGATTGTGGGAATGTTTATGGACCAAGTTCCCGCAACGGCGTTTTTCCTTTCGTTTAGCGGAAAGATTCTTAAAGAGTTAGGATACGAACCTAAAGATAAATTCTCCAACATGCTTACAATGGGTTCTGTATTTTCCGTAAATATCGGAGGAGCCGCGACTCCAATATCGCATTCGCTTGCAATTTTGGGTATGGGAATATACGAAAAAGCTACGGGAAACCCTATTAGCATGTTTACTTATCTCGCTTTCGGAATTCCAGCAGCGATAATAATGTTTATTTTACTTTGCATAGTAATGCGTTTTATTATGCATCCCAATACATCCAAATTTGAAAGTTTCGATATTCAAAAAGCCGTTGGCGGACTTAAGCCTATGGACTTAAAAGAAAAAACAACGGTAGCCATTTTCTTCGGAACGGTTCTTCTTTGGATTTTGCCCGGTATTTTAGGGCTTATTCTTACCATCCCCCATCCACTTCTTACATTCTTAAATAAATTTTCTATCACTTTCTGGGCGCTTCTTGCCGTAGTCGTTTTGGCGGTTCTGCGTATCAATGACGAGCCTGTCGTTAATTTAAGAGAAACTTTGGAATCTGGATTTCCTTGGGGAGTTATTTATTTTATTTCGATAGGAGTTCTTCTTGGAAGCGCCGTATCGAACGAAAAAGTCGGACTTACGGAATTTATAACGACAAATTTAACTCCAATGGTCGAGGGAATATCGCCTCTTGTCATTGTAATTATATTTGCGTTAGTAACGACAATAATGACAAATTTCTCGTCAAATGTAACGACTATTACGGTTATGACCACTATTGCCACCGCTCTCGCTTTAAGCACAAATACCGTTCACCCTGTCGCCATCGCTCTTACTACCACAATGTGCGGTTCTTTGGCTTATGTTTTGCCTTCGTCTTTCGCGCCTATAGCGATGCTTCATACGGATGAAAATTCCGACAGCGGAACGGTAATTCGTTACGGCTCTTTAATGGTAATAATCTCTTCGATTGTTGTAGCGTTAATAAGCTACAACATAGTCGCCGCATTAATGCCAATGTAAATAATTAAATTATAAAAATTAAAGGATATAAACAAATGGATAAAGTAATGTCAATAGAAAAAGCTATTGAACCAATAAAAGATGGCATGACTATCATGATTGGCGGATTCGGAGGAATCGGCTCTCCTCATACTCTGATTGACGCTATTTGTAAAAAAGGCGTCAAAGACTTAACCGTTATATGCAATGACCCTGGAACTCCAAATTTTGGAAACGGCAGATTCATTCATGAGAAAAGAGTAAAAAAATTAATAGCCGCTTTTACGAGTTCAAATAGAGAATTTCAAGAACAGTATAAGAATAAAGAAATAGAAGTTGAGCTAATTCCTATGGGAACTTTAGTTGAGGCTATTAGAGCTGGAGGTTACGGTTTGGGCGGAGTTCTTACAAAAACTGGACTCGGCACGCTCGTTGAAGAAGGAAAACAAAAGGTTGTCGTAAAAGGCGTTACATATCTTTTGCAAGAACCTTTAAAAGCGGATGTTTCTTTAATTTACGCCAACAGGGCGGACAGAATGGGAAATTTAGTCTATCACGGAACGGCTCGTTCTCATACTCCTTCTATGGCTACCGCCGCGGATTATGTGATTTGCGAGGCTGCCAATATAGTCGAAATTGGAGATATTCCTCCAAATTCTGTGCATACTCAAGCCGTATTTGTAAACGCTATAGTTCAAAAGGAGGAAAGATAATGAAGATAGAAATGAATAAAAAACAAATAATTAGATTTATAGCTATTCGAGTAGCGGACGAACTTGTCCCTGAAACATTAAATAATCTCGGAGTCGGCATTCCCACTATGGTTTCGCAATTCGTAGCGCCTGAAAAAAATATTTGGCTGCATGGAGAAAACGGCGTTATCAGTATAGGAAAAGCGGCTTTTGAAGTAATTGAGAGAACAAACGCTCAAGCTACCGACAAAACCGATGACGATGATTTGGTAGATTCAGAAGGCAATTCAAAGTCTTTAACTCCTGGAACATGTTTTTTTGATACTTCGACCTCTTTTGGAATAATTAGAGGCGGACATTTGCATACTACCGTTTTGGGAACTATGGAAGTGTCGGAAAATGGAGACATTGCAAACTATATGGTCCCATGCGGATTGCTTGCTGGAATGGGCGGAGGCATGGACCTTTGCGTTGGAGCGAAGCGAGTAATAATAGCGGCTACTCATACCAATAAAGGAAAACCTAAACTTTTGAAACATTGTAACCTTCCTTTGACCGCGGTTGTAGCTGCGGATATGGTCGTGACAGAAATGGGCGTTTTTGACATTAAAGACGGGCATTTTGTAGTTCGCGAATATAACTCTAATTATACATTGGAAGAAATTCAGAAAAATACGGAAGCGCAACTCGTTATACCAAAAGATGTAAAGACGATGGACACTCGTTATTTTGAAGAAGCGATGAAAGAGTCTTAATAAAGGAGGTTATTTATGTCAACATTATTTTTAATACTTGGGGTTATCCTCATTACATATTTGGCGATTCGCGGAATACCAAATATTTTACTGCACGATTATCGCAGGCATATTTATTTTGGAACTGCGGGCATGGATGTTATCGAAGGAATGACAAAAACATACGCGTCCGCATTCGGTAATTATGTCGTGAATAATTTTTTCGTATTTGTCTTGGGGGCTATATTCGGAAAAATAGTAGAATTATCTGGAGCTGCTAATTCCATAGCCGATTTTATAGTAGGTAAACTTGGAACAAAATGGGTTATTCCCGCTATCATTATCGCTGGCGGTCAAAAACAAGACGGCGAAAAGAAAAAACAGCCTCCTTTCCTTTTGGCTCTTATTCCTATGGCTATATTAATAGCGGCTTTAGGTCTATTAAAAGGAGTTCCTACTGCGGTTGGGCAAGCCGTAGGGATAGTAGCCGCACTTATATTTTATATTCCTTATTGGAGATTATTTAATTGGGATGTTTCCAATATTTAATAAAAAAATAATTAAAAAATTAAAAAAATAATTATAAAAAATAAAAATTATGGAGGAAAACATAATGGCACAAAGAAAAATTATAATCACAGTAGCTCAAACGGGAGCTTTTCATGGCAAAGAAGCGAATCCTAATATACCTCTTACGCCGAAAGAGATAGCGGATTCGGCTTACGATTGCTATAATGCGGGAGCGTCAATAATTCATATTCATGCTCGCGATAAAAACGGAATATCCACAAACGACCCTAAAGTATATAGCGAAATAGGTTCTGGAATAAAGGCTAAATGTAATGCGATTATCCAATATTCTACCGCTCCAGCCAATATACCTGGAACGAATGCGGAAGACGGCATGAAGTTGCTTTACGACCCCGATTTATTCAAACCAGAAATGTGTTCTTTAGACTGCTCTCTTATAGGAACAAGCTGGGGAGATAGAACATTTGTTTACGAATGGTATCGTCCGTTTCTTATTAAGTATGCTAAAATGATGAAAGAAATGGGCATAAAACCAGAAATAGAATGTTTTAACCCCGAAACTATAGAAGATGTATTCAATATTTTAGAACCTGAAGGTGTATTGGATAATCCCGTATCTCTATCTTTCGTTATGGGTATGGACAGGATAAGTCAAGGTGCTATTTCATTTTCGGAAGAAAATTTAGATTTTATGATTAAGAAACTTCCAAAAGACCGTTTCGTTAACTTTAGCAGTATTTGTATTGGAGCAAAAAATCATGTTCCTGGAACGGTAATGACAATATTGAAAGGCGGCGGTGCTCGAGTTGGAATGGAAGATAATATTTTCTACGCTCCTGGTAGACTGCTTAAAAGCAATGCCGAAATGGTTGAAAGAGTCGTTCGTATTATCCATGAATTAGGTATGGAAGTCGCTACTCCAGATGAAGCTCGAGAAGTATTGCATCTTAAAAAATAAAAAATAAATTAAAGAGTATGAGTTTTGATAGGTTTAAGTTTACAAAATTTGAATCTATCAAAACTATTTTAATAAATATAACGATTAGATATTACCATATTATATTGACAATATTTTAAAATTTAATTATACTATTTTAAATTGATTTAATTCATATAATAAGTGGTAGTATTTTTATAAATGAACGATAGCGTAAAATTATTTGTTGTTTTTGCGAAAGCTTATAATTCATATACTAAAAGACTCAAATCCAATGCCAAATCTTTAGGTTTATCGATTAGCGAATTTGCCATATTACAATATTTGCATAGTAAACAAATATCGGTTAATGTTCAAGAATTATCCGATAAAATATTATTGTCTAATTCCACAACGACATATACTGTAGATAAATTAATAAAAAGAGGACTAATAGATAAAAAAGAAAGTTCGTTTGATAAAAGATTTGTAGAAATATATTTAACGAAATCTGGCAAAAAAGTTATAGAAGAAATTTTCCCAACGCATGTTAAATTTTTAGAAAAATTAAATCCTCTAACGGATAATGAAACCGAAGAATTGATAAATTTATTAAAGAAACTTGGAAAAAATAACTGAATAATTAGGTAATATAATATTATAAAGAATTGATATATTTATTTTTGACAAAAATTTGCTTTTTGATTCTGTCCTCAATTGGTGAATACCAAAAAAGCAAATTTTATTGATAGAAATACTTGCAAGAATATTTTTTCTATTTGAAGTAATATTGCAAGTAAGAAAAAAATAATATATAATTTGAAAAAATTTCTATAAGAATATCGTATATATTTTTTGGAGTATTCGTATGAAAGAATTAACTAAAGTTTTAACAATCGAAGACGGACATAAAATGTTCACATATAATTTTATTCCCGAAAACAAACCTAAAGCTATAGTTCAAATAGTTCATGGACTTGACGAACATGCGGGAAGATATAAAGAATTGGCTCAAAAATTAGTGGGCAACGATTTTTTGGTATGCGCCGAAGACCATAGAGGATTTGGAAGAAGCGCTATAACCAAAGAGCAAATGGGAGATATGGGCGAAAACGGGCATGAACTTATTATTGAAGATTTAAAATTTCTTATGGATAATACCAAAGCCGAATACGGAGATTTGCCTTATTTTATGTTTGGACATAGTATGGGTTCATTTTTGACGAGAGGATTTTTGATAAAGTATCATTTATATTTAAGCGGCGCTATAATAATGGGAACGAGAGGAAATTTTAAAGGACCTGAAAAAGTCGGAAGAATTATAGCGAATATTCAAAAAGCGATTTTCGGAGGAAGCAAGAGGGCAAAATTTTTGTCAAAATTAGCTAACGGCGGATATGGAAGAAAATATTTTTCCGAAGACAATTCCTCTTTCGCTTGGATGACCTCCGATAAAGAAGAAATAAAAAAAGTTAAAGAGGACGAATATTTTTCTAAAATTCCTCCGAGCTTGGAAACTTATATTCAAATATTCCATCTACTTGAAAAAATTTCAAACTCTAAAAATTATTCCAATATGAATAAAGATTTTCCTATTTTGCTAATCTCTGGAGATAAAGACCCCGTTGGAGATATGGGCGAAGGCGTAAAATGGGTATATGAAATGTATAAATCTTTGGGGCTTACCGACATTAACATTAGTTTGTATAAAGACGGAAGACATGAAATATTAAACGATTTTTGCAGACAGGATGTAATGAACGAAATAGTCGAATGGCTTAATAGACATATTAAAAATTAAATTGAATTTTATAAAAAATTATCTATTCGTTAATATTGCGTTTTCAAAATCGCTATAATTTACATTATTTAAGTTATAAATTTTAGTAAAACCGTTTGTAGCCATTATGCTTGACGCTATTGTAGACCTGTTTCCGCTTCTGCAATATATTAAATATTCTTTA
>CAKVCG010000083.1 GCA_934725525.1 uncultured Brachyspira sp.
GGAAATAAAATAACAAATCCTAATCATGCCGCTGCGGTTATTGGCGATACTGTTGGCGACCCATTTAAGGACACTTCAGGACCAAGTTTAAATATTCTTATAAAATTAATGAGTTTAATAAGCGTGGTATTTGCGGGAGCGATTATAGCGTTCTCTCCGAAAATTCAGGCTTTGCTTGGAATTGCAGACCAGATAATAAATAAATAAAAGTTCATTATAGAGAATAAAATAAAAGCTATCGGGTTTAATTAATTCGGTAGCTTTTCTATTTAATATTAAGTTTATTTAAAATATTAAAACCTTGAAATAAGGAAATATTATGATATTAGTAATTGAAAATGCGGATAAAAATTTGTGCATAGCGATAAAAAATGTAGTCAAACTCAAGGACGCAAATTGGAAATAATAGAAAAATTATCGAAAGGCAAAGTTTTAGAACAAAAATATAATGACCATAAACTTAAAGGAAATTATAGCGAATACAGAGAATGCCATATAAAACCCGATTTACTTTTGATTTATAAAAAGAAAGAGGATATTTTAATTTTAACCTACGTTGATTTAGTTTCACATAGTAAACTTTTTAAAAATAAGTTATAATTTTTATTTAACATATTTAGAATAAAAATTTTTTCACTTTATATTTGAACGAAATAAATTCTCTGTATATATTTATAAAATAAGGATTAAAATCTAAATCTTTGCAATTAGATAATTTTTTAATAAATAATTTTGTCCAAGTTAAAAGATGCAAAGAATGAAATTTAATTTTTTTATTTTCTCCGTTTAATACATAATTACAAAAAGGAATTTTATTTTCAAAAAATATTTTCTTCAATTTGTATTTTCCTTTTTTCAACATTTCAAATTCAGACTCTCCATAAACTATTGCAGAATCAAAAATAGAATCGTTTACAATTTCGCTTAAATCTCCAATCGGCTCTTTTACTCTCGAAAAAAATTCTCTCGATATATCCATATCCGAAATACTTCCCGCAACTCCATTATTTATTCTGTTGGTTTTATAATACATATCTTTTAATTTATTAAGTTCGTTTTCGTTAGTATATTTGAATAATAAATATTTTGAAAATTCGTCTAAAATTTCAATATCTTTAATATGCATAGTTAAAGCCAAATTATGAGCGAGAGATATTTTATAATTTGAAAATGGATTTAAAGCTTTATTCAAATCGGAAAATATTAATATGTCGCTATCGATATGCAAACATTCTTTTATATTATATTCTCTCATAAAATCTCTCAATATAATCCATCTTAACATACAAAACATTTCGTAATTAGGAGAGCTTTTTCCAAGATGAATATAATTTTCTTTAAAACTTTTAGACTCTAAACTTTGTATTTTAGATATGTCAACAAAAGTGGAATATTTAGAATATTTTTTATTTTCTTTATCGGATATTAAAAATATTTCGGAGTTTGGATTTGTTATTTTTATTTGTCTTAAAACATATAGCAAATATTTAGCAAATCCCATATGTATTATTACTATATTCATAATACATACCTTGAATATATTTTTAACAATGCGTTAAATAATTTTATTTTTCTAAAAGTTATGCAAAGAAAAAAATTAGATAAACATAATTTTAGCGTTGACGGTTGACGGTTGACGGTTGACGGTGATGAACTTCATACCGTCATTATACAATTAAATTATTTTTTGTAAACCGTTTTTAAAATATTTTATCCAAAATTATTTATCGTTTCCAATCAAAAAAATAGTTATAATTCCAACAATACTTCCCGTTATTAAAGAAATTACAAATACGGGAACGATTAAAAATCTTATACTTGGCAAATTAAATAAATATTTTGATAAAAAAGCCTGCGATAAATTGCTCGTAAGCGCGCCCGCCAAACTTATTCCAAAAAACGAAAAAGCGTTTTTGAAATATCTCATAAACTTCATTATTATTACCGAAACTATTCCTCCACACAACCCCAAATAAAACGGCAGAGTAAATATATAAGCGAAGGCTATTGCAACGGAAATATTTTTTATAAATATAAGCAAAATCAACTCTCGCAATTTGAAAGAGTCCAAAACTATTATTATGATTACAAAAGAAAAACCGATTCTAAAATACGGAATCGGACGAGGAAACATATTTTCCAGCGCCGCTATGAAAGAGGAAAGAAATGCGAAAAATATTATATCGTATATTCTTCTTTTTACTTTATGAAATTTAATATCCTCAAAAAAAGTCATATTTACCGCCAAATTAAATTATTGAACTATAGAATCTATTTCAATATCGTCTTCAAAATTATTTTCAAATCTAATTATTATTCCGTTTGGCATGCATATCAACGGAGCATTTTTTAAAATTCCCGCTTTAACGCATAATTTATCGCGGCATGGAGATTCTAAAAATCTTGCATTATTATCTTTTATTAATATTTTCGATTCGCCTAATAATCCTTCGATAATAATTTCTCTATCGTTATTCAAATCGAATCTTAAAGATTTATTTGAAGATTCGATTATTATTTTTGAGTCTCTATTATTTTCTATAAGTTTTTTAGCGTAGAAAAATGAAAAAGCGATTATAAAAATAAAAATAATTATATCTCCGAATTTTATAAATTTTATCATTTTATTTAACTTTAATATTACCTGCTTTCGATTTCTATATCGAAGAAAGAAGGTTCTATATTTAAAAGTTTCGCGTAAGTCGGAATATTTACTTCCACCGATATATTCGAGTAGATTCCCGCGTTGGTTATATTTTTCAAATTCAAATATAAAGACAAATCGCTTTCCGTAATATTCGTAACCAAATTTTTATTGACTTCCAAAACCAATTTTTGCGCTATTAAAGGGCTGTCCAATTTTATATTTAAACGACTGTCCAAATTATTTATATTAATCACTATATCGTTGAATTCTATTTTTTCCGTATCTTTATTGAATAAAACATTAACATCGACAATCGAAACATCCGATTTTATATTTTTAGGCAAATTGAGTCGTAATCTTGTCGCGTAATCCAAATATCTGTCGGTTAAATCCAAAGGAACGGTATTTATTTTATTTATCGAAGAGATTAAATCTTTAGGTCCCGAAATTATAACACTAGAAGGATTTACCGTTATATTTTCTATATCCATTCCCAAAGAAGCGTTTCCGATTGTAGACGCTTGTATCGGAACTGTTTTATAAACCAATTCGTCCAAAACTATAGGAATTCTATTCGGAGTTATGATAATATTCAAATTCTTATAATCTATATCTTCCGAAAGATTTACTTTATACATGTTGCTTCCGAGTTGAGCGTTCGTCAAATCGATATAAGTTAAAAATTCCATCGGATATTCATGTTTGCTGTCTCTGAATCCTCTAACCGTTATCGTAATATTTTCCTGAATATTATTCGCTATTAAAAGTTTTGAAGGAATATTTATTATATCCAATTTGGCTATATAATCTTTGGAAAATTCCTGCTGATATCGGACATATAAAAATAATATAAAAGCCATAAGCAAACATAAAAGTTTTATTTGAAATCTTTTCGTTATTAGATTGTAAATTTTTTTATAACCTTTTACGGATTTCAATTCGCTTCTTTTGTTTTTGATTTTTTCTTTTATTTTGTCGCTTTTAATTTGTATTTTATTTCTAATCATTTTATTTCCAATAGCTCTCCAAGTCTCGCGTATAATTCGTCTCTATTTAAATCGTATTCCAATATTCCGTTATGAACCAACGAAATGCTTTGAGTTTCTTCCGACACTACTAAAATAACGGCGTCCGTTTGTTCGGAAATTCCAAGCGCCGCTCTATGTCTCGTTCCTAATCTTCTGTTTTTTATTTTAGGCTCCATTTCCGTTAATGGCAAATACGCGCTCGCCGCCGCAATTCTATTTTCCATTATTATAGCCGCTCCGTCATGAATCGGGTTGTTCTTAAAAAATATCGCTTCGATAAGTTCTATAGATATATCAGCGTTTAGTTTTACCGCTCTGTCGATTAAAGAGTGAAGAGAAATATTTTTTTGAAACACTATTAAAGCTCCATGTCCTTTGTAGGATAAATTAAAAGAAGCGCTTAATATTTTTTGAATATTGTTTTCGTCATAACCAAAAGATTTTTTGAAGAAGGCTCTTCCTCCCAATATTCTTAAACCATGCCTTATCTCCGCTTGAAACAAAACTACAATAGCTATTAATCCCACTTGAAAAAATTTATCGAATATCCAAGACAATGTCGTAAGTCCGAATACTCTCGCCATAAAAGTAATGAAAAATAATATTATAAATCCCGCTACAACGTTATAAGCTCTCGTATTGTAAACGAATATATAAACAAGATAAAATAATATAGCGACTAAAATGATATCGATGCCGTAAAAAATATATTTCCAAGCGGAATTAGATATATAATTATTTATATTATAAAGCATGATATTATTATATAATATATTATGTTTATTTGCAAATATTTATAATTATAGTAATTATTTATTGTAAAAACGAAGAATTTTGCATTTTTTATAGTAAAAATCATATTTTTTTAACAAAAACACTTGATTTTTTTTTTTTCTTATATAATATCAAGTAAAATTTAAAAAATAAGGAGAGAATAATATGTTATTAAAGAAAATCATATTATCTACAACTGTAGCGATAGCTTTAATTGTAGCTATTCCTACAAAAGCGCAAGCGGCCTTCTCGGATGGAGACGCTGTTGGAGCGATGCTTATGGGAGGCTTCCCTGCTGGAGGAGCCATAGGAGTGACTGGACAATCTAGTAAAGTTCCAGTAATGTTTGGAGGAACGATTCGATTTGGCGGGGGCTGGTTCGGACTAGGTTTCACTGCCGACTGGTGGGGTTTCAAACATAATTTTGGACCTGCTGGAGATTCTGATGCTTGGGTATATCTTGGACCTGGAGGAGCTTTTACAGTGGACTTCGGTAGCGGAGGATATTGGTTTTTAACCGCAGGTTTGAGGATGCCTGTAGGTTTCTCTTTTATCGTTAAGAAAAATTGGGAAATATTTATAGAAATTGCACCAACTATAAATGTTTTAGCCGTTGGAAGTCCTGGAGTTTATGTCTTTGGCGCGCGTATTGGAGACGGCGGTGGATTCTGGATAAATGGTTTATTAGGATTTGGAGGAGAATTTGGATTTAGATATTGGTTCTAATTTTCATTTTTGTTTTCTCTTATAGAATTATATAAAAAGTCTCGTTTTATTACGGGGCTTTATTATTTATACTTTACTTTTTTAATAATTTTTTATAATAAATAAAATTTAAAATATTACGATTTATATAAATTTTTTAAGGCCTTGAAATTGAAAAAAATAATTCTTTTTACTTTTATCATTATAATTTCTTTATCTTCATATAATAAACTTTCTGCAAATTATCCTTCTGGAAGTGCGGCAGGTTTTTTTATTCGTTTTAGTTTCCCGAGTCAGGCATCTTTGGGAATTACCGGAAAATTTGAAGGAATTCCTTTTATGTTCGGAGGAATATTTAATATTGGAATATCTTCGAGCGGATGGAGTTGGTTTGGATTAAGCGCAAGCGCCGATTGGTGGGGATTTACCTCAAAATTAGGTGAATTGGGAAAATCGGATGTCAGGCTATATTTGGGACCGGGATTGGAAGCGATAACGGGATTCGGAAATAAATATTGGAATATAGAAGTCGCTTTCAGAATGCCCGTTGGAGTTTCATTTATAGTCGACAGAGATTGGGAAATTTTTCTTCAAATTACGCCGGGAATTAGCATTATTTCAATAGGAAGCAGAGGATTCGGAACTTTCGGCTGGTATCCAAGTTATACGGGATGGACATTCGCGTCTTTCTTTAGATTTTCGGGAGATTTCGGTTTTAGATATTGGTTTTAAAAATATAATTTATTAGAAATAATATAATCGTAGACTTTATTATTTAGAAAATATCTAAACGCTTTATTTTTTTTTATTCTCTCTCTTATCAAAGTGGAAGAAATATCGATTCTTGGAGCGATTATGATTTTTATATTATATTTTTCTATATTTTCTTTATCCAAATTGTCGTTTTCTTCTCTATTAACGGCGACTATATTTGCAAGTTCGGATATTTTTTCTGGCTCTTTCCATTTGTGAAAATTTTTGATTAAATCCGCTCCTATAATCAGAGCGATTTTTCCGTCAATATTATAATTTTGATATAAATAATTCAAAGTTTTTATAGAATAAGAAATTCCTTCGTTTTTTAATTCGTAATCGTCAAACGAAAATCTTTTATCGTCTTCTATCGAAAGTTTAAGCATATTTAATCTGTCTTCGTCTGAAACTTCTCCGCTTATATTCTTATGAGGAGGAATTTTGCTCGGAATAAACAAAACTTTATCGTAATTCAATTCTTTAAGAACCGTTTCGGCTAAAATCAAATGTCCCAAATGAGGAGGGTCGAATGTTCCGCCAAGGATAGCTATTTTCATTAAGATAAATCCGTATTAGTTTTTATTTATAATTTATAAAAGATAAAAACTATATTTACATATCCATAATTTTTTTATAAAGTTCGTCAAATATTTCTATATTCTTTTTATTTTCAGAAATATTAGATAAACATTTTTCTAAATCGTCATATTTTATAGAAAGAAATTCGTCAAAAAATCTTTTGCCTCTTCTTATATTCGTTTTTTCTAGTATATAATTATTTCCTTTATCGTTTAATATTTCATTTTGCAATAAAGTAAATTCTTTTTGCAAATCCGCGGTATGTTCGTATTGACATTTGGCAATACAATTGTCTATTCTTTTTATGTTTGTATCCGACAAATAAAATTTATTATTCTTTTTTCCGCTATATTCTTTCAAAATTTTAAATTTATTTTCGTTTGATATGATTAAAGCCATAAGCTCTTTAATAGAAGTTTCAAATCTAATATTTACGCTTTGAAATAATAATTCTAATACTTTAATAAAATGCATTTCATTATTATGATTATACTTTTCTTTTAACTTTTTATAAGAGATTGAATTCTCAATTATATCTCTAACCGCTTTAATTATAATATTTTCCAAATCGTTTTTCATTTTTTAAATTTAATTTTTTAATTTATTGATTTTTAAAATTGCTTTTATTTATTATATCATTGTATTTAATTAAGTGTC
>CAKVCG010000084.1 GCA_934725525.1 uncultured Brachyspira sp.
AGTTATTAATATATTTTGATTTTCTATTAAATTATTTTCTGTTAATAAACTTGCATTTTTAGGTTTTTCTGAAATATTGTTAATCTCTTCGCCAAATATAATTTCGCTTTTTGGAGGCAAGCATATATTATCTTTTTCAGAACATAATTGATAATTAGCTTTTATAAAATTAATATTTTCTATATCGATATTTAATATAAATTCTTGCTTTCCTTTTATTATTATATCATTGTGAAATTTTTCGCCTTTTGGATATATTGCGTTTATTTCTTTATTATCTGCAAAGAATTTTATTTTATTTGCTATAGACGATTCTAAATAACCGTAATAATTTTTTGGAATATCGACGTTGATTATTAATTTATTTTCATTGGTAATTAAATTAAAATTAATTTTTATTTCTTTGTTATCCGCTTTAAAGTTAAGTAAATCGTTATTTTGAGAATATAATAAACCGCTAATTAATGTGAATAATAATATTTTTAATTTCAATTTTTTACTTCCTAATATTTTTTAGTTTTTATCTTTTGCCGTTTTATATTTTATAAAATTAATTGTTAGTTTTCCTATGTTTTATATAATGCCTGAAATATAAAGTCACAATAATAGCTATAACCATTATAATTGCCGCATATATCGATAAATTTTTATAAGCGATTCCAAAATGTATGAGAAGTCCGCCGTATTTCGCGCCTATTGCGTTTCCCAAATTAAAAGAACTTTGATTAAAAGTGGAAGCCAGATTTGGCGCGCCTTTTGCCTGTTCGACAACCAAAGCCTGAAGCATAGGACAAATGGCAAATCCCGTTATGCTCCAAGCGAATATAGTCGCTATCATAGGAATAACTTTTGTATTGACATATAACATTATAATTTGAATAATTACAATTATAAACATAATCGATATTAAAGATTTTATCAAACTTTTGTCTCCAAGTTTTCCTCCCGTTAAAGTTCCAATCGAAAGTCCAGCTCCTATCCAAAATAATATTTTTACCACTGTGGCTTTATCAACCATAGTAACTTTTTGAAGAATCGGGTCGATATAAGTAAATATTGTGAATAAACTTGCGGAAGTTAGAACGGATAAAATAAGCGGAATAAAAACTCTTCTATGTTTTAAAATTTTAAACTCTTCTTTAATATCTCCGCTCGGCATTGGCAATTTTGACGGAATGAATATTAATAACGATAAAACGGCGATAACTCCTATCGCGCTTACAAGCCAAAAAGTCGCTCGCCATCCAAACTGTTCGCCAATTTGAGTTCCTACCGGGACTCCCAATATATTTGCCAAACTCACTCCCATAAAAACCAAAGCTATAGCTTGAGATTTTTTATTTTCGTCTACCATTCCCGCCGCCACAACCGAAGCGATTCCAAAAAAAGTTCCATGGCATAAAGACGCCAAAACTCTCGCAACCATTAAAAAATGATAGCTTATCGATAACGCGCATAAAATATTTCCGATTATAAACATGCACATTAAGGATAGTAGGGTAATTTTTCTCGAAAGTTTCATCGTAATAATGGCAAGCAAAGGTCCGCCGACAACGACTCCAATCGCATACATTGTAACCAAAGAACCCGCTTGAGGAATAGTAATTTCCAAATCCGCCGCAATTTCCGAAAGCAAACCCATTATTATATATTCGCTCGTCCCAATTCCGAAAGCCGAAAAAGTGAGCATAAATATTGCAAAAGGCATTTTAATCTCCTAAATATTTTATAATTCGACAAAGATTTTATAATTAATTTTTTATAAGTCAATATTTTAATTTTTAGTATTTATTATAATACATAATTTTATATATTAAACATAACTGTTGAAATTTATATTAAATTAAACTATAATTAAGGATAGGCTTTACAGCCCACATAGTGAAGTCCGCAGAATCGAAAATAAAAAATAAAAACGGAATATTACAATGTCTAATAAAAAATTTGATTTAAAAATTATTATGATAGCCTCTTGGTTATTATTATTTTTCGCATGGATATTTTTTTATGCGGTTACTCAAAGACCAACGGCGATATTTTGGATTGTTATGTCAATATCGCTAATAATTACGGTTTCGACAATAATATACGATAGAAAAAATATCGTTTCGCTGATTAAAATGCGTTTCGTTCACAAAGCTTTTTTCGGAATATTGTCTTTGATTATAATACTCGCGATATTAATCGGTTTGTATATAATAAGCGTTAATTTTCCTTTAAGATTCGATTTGACTCAAAATAAATCTTATACGGTTTCGCAGCAAACAATGGATGTGTTATCGAGAATCGACAATCCTCTTTCGATAGTCGTTTTGCGCTCGCCAAGCTCCGACCCGACTTCTTCCGATTGGAGAGCCGATTTATTATTGGAACAGTATAAAAGAATAAGTAAATATATAAATGTCGAATATATAAATCCTATTGAAAAACCTTCGGCAAAAAGTAAATATCAAATGACTCAAGTTGGCGAAATAGTTTTTACTTACGGACAAAATAAACAAGTTAGAGTTTATAGAAAAGATTTAACTTCGCAGTCAAAAGCGACTTCAGAACCTTTGTTTGTCGGGGAAGAAAAATTTACTCAAGCGGTTTATACTTTATTGGAACAGGAATCTTTTGTCGTTTATTTTACGGTTGGACATGGAGAGAGACAGTTGCAAGACAGAGGAGGCGAAGGACTTTCTTTCGTAAAAACTTATTTGGAAAATGAAAATTATAGAGTTAGAGAATTAAATATGATTCTTGAAAATATTCCGACTGACGCGTCTCTTTTGATTATCGCATCTCCGATAGAAAAATTTTCCAATTTTGAAATAGAAAAATTAAATAATTATATAAAAACTGGCGGAAAACTTCTTATTTTATACGACAGTTTTATGGATAGAGGCGGTTTCAATAGCAATTTGGAGTTATTTTTGCAAGAATGGGGATTTTTCACAAGGAACGATTATATAATTGATGTTTCTTCGAGCGTAGTTATTCCCGTCAATATAGTTCCTCAATATATGGCGCATCCGATAACTCAAACCTTAAAAGAAGGAAATGTTTTTGCATGTTTGGTTGTGGCGAGGAGCGTTCGCGCGGGCGAAAATAAATATAACGGAGTTTTTGAAAATATTATAACGACAACTCCTCAAGGATACGCAAAGAGAGAAGCGACTTTCGATTTATCGAGAGCGAGATTCAATCCTCAAACCGATATCGCGGGACCTGTGCCTTTGGGAATAAGCGGAACTTACGAAATAGAAGGCAGAGAAAATCCCGCGAGGATTGTCGTTTTTGGAGATTCGACTTTTGCCTTAAACGCTTACATAAATCCCGAGCAGGGGCAGTCGGTCGATATAGCTTTTGCGGGAAATAAAGATTTGTTTATGAATACGGTTGCCTACCTTTTGGAAGCGAGACAAAAAATAACGATTAGACCTAAAGAGGCGAGTGTTAGAAATCTTACTTTGACTACGACTCAAACTAATTTTATAAGATATGTCGCTCAAATCGGGCTTCCTTGTTTATTTGGAATTTTGGGAATTCTTATATGGTTTTTTAGAAGAAGATAATTTTTAATTTTTAGTTTTTATATGAATAAAAATAAAATAAAAGAATTATATAAAAATTATAATTATTATATAAATTACGCTATTTTGGTATTAATCAACGGTTGCACGAGCGTTTTAAATTATGTTTCTTCGATTTATATAAATAGAAGTTTGTCGATATCGGATTTCGCATATTATAACGGAATAATAAGTATTTATTTGATAATAATTTTAACCGTTTCAAGTTTCAGTTATTATATAATGCATAATTACGAGAACGAAGAGGACGCAAAAAGATATTGGGCTTACGGATATTTTATAGCGATTATAATTTTCGTGGGTTTCGTTTTTTCAATTCCTTTAATCGATATTTTATTTAATATAAAAAATTATAAAGCGCTTTTTATAATTTCCATTGCAATTTTTATAAGCGTTTTTACGATAGTGTCGCAGTCGATTTTAAAGATTAATAATTATATCGGCTATGATTATTGCGCAAGTTTTATAGCGTCTTTTATTGGAAAAATAATTTTGCTTGCGATTTTTATTATAACGGGACTTACTTTAGAAAAGGCTATTATTTCGCTTTTTGCGTTTTGCATAATTTATTTTGCAATTCATGTTTTTGAACTTAAGAAAAAAAATCTTCCGTATTATACGAATATAAAAAACATTAACAAATATTTTTCGGTTAAAGATTTGTCGGAATTTAAAAATTATATAATAAATGTAGTCATAATTAATTTTATATTTAATTGGATTTCGTTAAACGATGTTCTTATGGCAAACAGATATTTGGACAAAACGAGCGCGGGCTATTATTCGACAATGGCTTTGATAATAAAAATGTTTTTCTATATCGGAACTCCTATAGCGGCGGTAATGTTTTCTTATATTTTGATTTCAATTAAAAATAAAAATAAAGATAAAGAGAGAAAAGTTTTATATTATTCGATTATATTATATTTTTTGGGTTCTTTATTTTTATCGGCTTTTTTAATAATATTTGCAAAACAGATAATACTAATTCAATTTGCCGAAAGATACGAATCTATTATTCCGTTGATTCCAAAGGCTGCACTATTCGGTTTTTCTTTAGGCTTTGCGGTTTTGACTTTCAATTACGGACTCGCTTATAAATTATTCTATCCTTTTTACGGCTATTTGATAATATTCGCTTATGTTTATTTTAGTTTGAGAAACGGAGAAAGAACCTTCGAGCGATTTATATTTATAATGACTATGTTTTATTTGGTTTTATTTATTTATAATATTTTGATTTTAACGTTTCATAGAATATTTTTTTATTATAAAAATAGGAGTTAAGAACATGTATTTTATTTAGGATGCAGAGAGAAAGCTACTTTGTTATTTGGAAAGTTAATTATCAATTTGCATGATTTTCTTTCTTGTGATACTATATAGAGTATTTAAAATTAAAAATAATAAATAAAAATTAAAAGCAGGAAATAAAAATGAATATGTTGGAAAAATCGGAAGATATAATAGCCTATATAAAAAATTCCAAAAAGAAAACGCCCGTTAAAGTTTATATAAAAGGAAATTTGGAAAATATAAAAACTGACGCTAAAGTTTTTTCATTTGGAGACTTTCATTTTATAATCGGAGATTACGAAGATATAAAATCAATTTTAGAAAATAATAAAAACTATATCGAATATTACCATTTGGAAAACGACAGAAGAAATTCGGGAGTTCCAACTTTGGATTATTTGAATATTAACGCGCGAATAGAACCAGGAGCGATTATAAGAGATAAAGTAAAAATTGGAGACAACGCGGTTATTATGATGGGAGCGATTATAAATATCGGAGCGGAAGTAGGCGAAGGAACTATGATTGATATGGGGGCGGTTTTGGGAGGACGAGCGATAGTCGGCAAAAATTGCCATATCGGAGCTGGAACAGTTTTGGCGGGAGTAATCGAGCCTCCTTCGGCTAAACCCGTGATAGTCGAGGATAATGTTATTATTGGGGCGAACGCCGTCATAATCGAGGGAGTTCATATTGGGAAAAATGCGGTAATCGGAGCGGGCGCGGTAGTTATAGAAGATGTGGAAGATAATCAAGTTGTCGTTGGAAATCCCGCAAAAGCGGTAAAAAATGTTGACGAAAAAACGGCGGATAAAACGAAATTAGTTGACGATTTAAGAAAATAGATTTTTTATTTTTAATAATAAATTTTAGTAAATTAAGGATTATTTATGGATAGCGGTTATTTAAATAAAAATATTATATCGGCTCCTTATTCTTTAATAAGAGATTTAACCGAAAGAGCGGAAAAAACTAAAGGCAGCATAACGCTTACTATTGGAGAGCCGGATTTACAGTCTCCGAAAGAACTTATAGAATATGCATGCGAATATGCAAAAACTCATAGATTGCCTTATACAAACGCCGGCGGCGGAGAAAAATTAAGAACTTTGGTAGCCGAACATTATAATAAATATTATGGAGCGAAAACCAACGCTAATTGTGTGACTATGCATATAGGTTCGATGGAAGGACTCTCTTCTATATTAAAAACTATGCTAAATCCCGATGATGAGGTTATACTTCCAGTTCCTTTTTTCTCTCCTTACGAGCAAATTGTAAAAATAGCTCATGGCAAAGCGGTTTATTTGGATACGAAAAAAAATAATTTTGTTTTAAAACCCAAAGCTATAGAAAAAGTTATAACGAATAAAACTAAAGCTATCCTTTTTAGTAATCCCAGTAATCCTTCTGGTTATATGTTAAAAAAAGAAGAAGTTGACGAGCTTGCCGAATATTTTGTAAAAAAAAATATTTTTATAATAGTTGACGAGATTTACTCGGCAATTTCTTTTTATCCTTTCGTTTCTTTCGCGTCTTACGAATCTATAAAGGATAAAGTAATAATTTTAAACGGTTTTTCAAAATCGCACTCGATGACGGGATGGAGAATCGGATACAGCATAGCTCCTGAGGAAATTAGAAAATATATTTTAAATGCGAGTTTTAATAGCGTCGGAAGTATGGTTTCATTATCATGCGCAATCGCCGAATACGCTTTGGAAAAATTTCCCGTTATAACCGAATTCAGAGATGTTTATAAAGAACGAGCGCTTACTATATATAAAGATTTAGCAGATTTGGGGTTTGAAATAATAGAACCTCGAGGAGCTTTTTATTTGTTTGTCGGATACGGCAGATTTTCAAAAAAATCTTCTTTGGATTTTGCTTTGGAACTATTGGATAAAACGGGAGTCGCGGTAGTTCCTGGCGAAGCCTTTGCCGAAGACGGATATTTTAGAATTGCGCTCACTCAAGATATGCCTTTGCTAAAAGAAGCGGTTAAGCGTATAAAAGGTTTTATAGGTTAAATATCTTTTTGGTAGCCAATATAATAATTTTTTTTATTTTTGGCTATTGACATTTTTAATTAATCATGTATAATATTATATAAACTGATTGTAAATTGTAATTATTGATAAAAGGAATTTTGAAAAATGAGCGGATGTAAATTCTACAATACAATACAATACAATACAATACAATACAATACAATACAATACAA
>CAKVCG010000085.1 GCA_934725525.1 uncultured Brachyspira sp.
TAATTGAAAACGGTTTAAACTCTTACGATTATAAAAATATTAGAGAATATTTATTTGAATTAATTCCTAAAGTTATTAATATAAGCGTTGAAACTGTGGATATTTTTAAAGAATTGGAAAAATTATAGAACGCTATATAATATATAATAGGCAGTAATTTAATAAAAAATAATTAAAAATACTTGAAAATTACTAATTTTTTTACTATACTTAAAAAGATAAAATTCTATTTTAAGGCATATAATTAAAATGAGAAAAATATTTACTTTATTAACTTTTATTATATTTTGCGCTACCGTATTAAGTGACGATAGAACGAAAAGAATCAATGTTGAAATTAATAAACAAAATCAAACCGTAAAATTATTTAAACTTGATAAAAACGGCTCCGCTTTTTTAACTTTAACTGGAAATAACGGAAATATTGTTTTAGAAATAAAAGACGCTCGTATAAAAAGATACGATAATATTCGATTATCAATAGTAAGAGATGACACAGTTTTTCATGAAGTGGACGAATATACGATTAATGACGGAGTTATGATAACTGGAGATAAGGCTAGAGAAATATATAGCGATTTATATAATGTCAAAAATTTATTCGTTTATAGAGGTTATAATTTATTAGGGCATTATGATTTAAAAAACTTGAAGCCTAAATTGATAAAATATAATAAACGGTTTTTTCAAGCTATATAGAATATTCATAATTTATAAATTATAAAAATTTTTCTTTTGAATAAAAATTCGATTTGTTTAGTAAAAGGCTTAATAAAGTATTTATGGAAATATTTATATGAATAAAATAAAAACTAAAGTCGGTAGAAATACTTTTATGATAAACGGAGATTCCGCAGAAGACGATAAAAAAAGAGAGACAATAAAAAGTATTTTGATAAACGAAGAAAATAAAAATAAATCCGATTTGCATAATTATTTTTTGAATAATAAAAACGAAGCGATTTTTAAGCATCTCCCATATTTCGATATTTACGAAAGACATTTTTCAAAATATAGAGGAAAAGATATTAATTTACTCGAGATTGGAGTCGGCTACGGCGGTTCGCTTAAAATGTGGAAAAATTATTTTGACAAGTTAAACCCGAATGCAAAAGTCAATATTTACGGAATCGATATAAAAGAAAGATGCAAAAAATTTGAAGAAGACGGAATAAAAATTTTTATAGGCTCTCAATCCGACAGAGAATTTTTACATGAATTAAAAAAAGAAATCCCTAAATTGGATATACTAATCGACGACGGCGGGCATATTCCCGAAGAACAAATAATAACTTTCGAGGAAATGTTCGAGTGTATAAAAGATGGCGGTTTGTATTTTTGCGAAGATGTCTATACTTCATATTGGGGCAATATGAATAATGATTTTAAGAATTCTTTTATAGAATACACGAAAAAATTAATCGACTACTTAAACGCAAATTGGACTTTGGAAGGAGACGATTTGGAGGCGAACTCTTTTACCGAATCGGCTTATTCGATTCATTATTACGAGGGAATAGTCGCCATAGAAAAAAAATTAAGAGACAAAAGACATATCGATATTTGTCAGCAGGCTTCGATTGGGAAATTGGATAAATTTTGAAATGAGGATAAAATTAATTATTTTCAAAAAATGCATCGTCATTGCGAATGAAACGGAGCAATCTAAAATAATAAAATCTATTATCTATGGATTGCTTCAAACTATACTCTCGCAGCGACTTTTGAATTGAATAAATTTATTCTAATCTTACTCTATGCAAACCTCTTAAGTAATAGGTTATATCTTGAATATTTTTATCTATCATTTGTTTATATTCTTCGGGTATATTTTGAGCTCTTATCAATTTAAACATATCGAGTCCTTCTTGCAAATTGCCGAGTAAACTTATTCTTGCCGCGTTTCTTAATATTTTTTTATATTTGGAAAAATAAGTATTTTCTGGCATATTGTCGAATCCGTATGTAATAACCAATTTTTTTTCGTAATCGTCTGTATCGTCCAAAAGTTTCATTCTCATAGTCGGAGTTTCGCTTGCGGGTTTTAATTGAGTTTCTGGTTTTGTTAATTTTAAGCATTCTTTTGGCGCTTCAACTTTTACGGTTATATTTGGAATTGGCGCTTGGGGTTGAGGAATGTTTGCATCCTGCGGTTTTGCCTCTATAGTTTCTTCTTTTTTAGTTTGTTCTTTATTTTTTGACGAATATGTAGGACCGACTTCGATTTGTTTTGATTCTTTCCCTTCTTTTTGCTCTCTATAATCGTCCATAGCGGCGCAGAGGATAGTAGCTAATTTTTTAAGTCCGTCTTCCGTATCGGTTATATTTAAAGAATCTGTATGGTATTCTGGATTCAAGTTGCTTTCGCCGGTATCTTTGCTTTCGTAATAATTGACTTGACTGTTTCGGATTGTCGAGGCTATATTTCTTGCCGAATCTTTAATATCGCTTCTAATCGCTTTTACTTTTTCCGCTTCTTTTCTTAATAGTTCTCTTTTTTTATCCAATATAACGTTTTCTTTTTTTATTCTTTTTAAAATTTTAATATTTTCTTTGAATTGATTTTTATCTTCTTTAGATAATTTATTTTTTTTGTTATTTTTTAGTTGGGTTATAGCTTCTTTTAATTTGTAGGTTAATTCTTTTCTTTCTTCCTCCGACTCTTTCAATTTTTTTCTTAATTCTTTAATTTCCTTTATCGAATTTTTTAAAGAATCTTTATCTATTTGGACTCTTTTTGAACTTTTTTCTTCCGTTTTTATTTTTTCGGCTTCCAATTTTGCGTTTTTTCTTTCTAATAATTCTATTCTTTTTTGAAGTTTGTCAAGTTTGCTTTTATTCGATTTTGCGGTTTCCGAATTTTCTACGGATGATTTTTTAAGATTATTTTCTAATTTTTGGACGATTTTTTTATATTTATTTTCTAATTTTTGTTTTTGAATATCTATTATTTTTTTATATTTTTTATTTAATTCTATTATTTTTTCTTCCGATTTTTTTAACTTTAATCGTAATTTTTCAGATAGACTTTTTTCGTTATTTTTAGATTTAGATTTTTTCAATATGGTAGAAGATTTTTTTTTATTTATATTTTTACTTGCTTTTTTATTCGTTTTTTTTACAATCATCGATTAATTCTCTCTAATTATTTTTCATTTTTTATTTTAAAATTTTTTCAACTTATTAACTTATAGATATTAACGGAATATTTTATATATGTATGATAAAATATTTTGAATAGCGAATATGAGAATGAGTTTCTATTTATAATAGTTATAATATTATGTAAACTAATGACACATTAATGTTAATAAAAATACTAATAAAAAAATTAAATTATACGATAACTATAATACTATAAGTTTAAATAAATATTTTAAGGAGCGAATAATGTCAACAAGCTCATTTTTCGGTATAGAATTGGGAAAAAGGTCTCTTCAAAATTTTAAAACCGCTTTGGAAGTGACGGGACATAATATAAATAATGTTGCGACTAAAGGCTATAGCAGACAACGAGTCGTTATGCGTTCATTTGATAAACCTTTGGAGGCTCCGAGTTTGAATAGAGCCGAGCGCGCGGGACAGTTGGGACAGGGAGCGGAAATAACCACTATTGAAAGAATAAGAGACGAATTCATAGATTCAAAAATTATGGCTGAACTTGGACAGGACGGATATTGGAAAACTAAATATGAATATCTTAAACAATTGGAAGCGGTTTATAACGAACCGAGCGGTTATAATTTGAGAAATGATTTGGACGCTTTTTGGGACGCTTGGCAGGAAATGGCGGTTAATCCAACCGAAAGAGGAACGAGGTTAGTTTTGGTTGAAAGAGCGGATAGAATCAATTCTTCTTTAAATTATATGTTCGAGCAGATGAACGGAATGCGCGGAAATTTGAATAATATTATCGAAAGTAAAGTTAATAGAATAAACGATATAGCGAACTCCATAAAAGATTTGAATGTCGAAATAGTCAAACAGCAAGCGTTGGGACAAAATCCTAACGATTTGCTTGACAGAAGAGATTTGCTTTTGGACGAATTATCTTCTATCGCGAATGTCGATATAAAATCGGTCGATCCTGACGAAACTATGATTTATATAGGAAGCCGAGCTTTGGTTCAAGGAAATATAGTAAGCAAATTGAGTTTGGAGAGAAGCGCAAACAACGAAGGAATGTTTGATATTTATTGGGAAAAGGATAATATTCAAGTTAATCTTGGCGGAGGGGAATTGAAAGCCTTACTTGAAATGCGCGATATAGACACAATTCAAGCTATAAACGATTTGGATACTTTTGCAATAAATTTATCCGATTCGGTTAATGAAGTTCACAGAAGCGGATTCGGATTAAATCAAGAAACGGGAATCGATTTCTTTACTATGACAAAAAATACTCCTTCCGTTATCGGCAATTTCGACACGAATAATGATGGAAACGAAGACGCAAGCATAATGTTTAAGGTTAGCGGAATCAACTCAATCGATTTAAACGACAGTATCGGAAGCGCGGGAACATTGATTTTTGGAAATAAAGAGAGGGAAGGCGTTAATGTCGCTATAGATTATACGGCGCAAATGAAAGTTAAAGATTTGATAGATAAAATCAACTCGAGCGAGGCTAATGTGTCCGCTTATTTGGACGATAAAAATAGACTCGTTCTTAAAGCTAAAGGTTTTGACGATTATATGCGTCCTTCTTACTTTATAAAACATATTGAAGATTCGGGAGATTTTTTAGTAGGAATAACGGGAGTATTGAATCAATCTGGAGAAGCTGGCGCTTACGATTGGAATCAAGTGAATCAGGTTAATCAACTTGCGGGCGATTTTAGAAATTTCACCGTCACTCCTTATAGACATCCCGCCTCTTCTATACAGGTTAACGATATAATAAGAAACGATATTAATTATATTGCGGCTTCAAAAGGAATAGACACAACGGGAAACGGTTTTGACGATAAGTGGAACGGAATCGGAGACGGCTCTAACGCGTTGGAGATAGCTAATTTGAAAAGCAAAGAGATTATGGTTGAAAGCAAATCCACTTTTAACGATTTCTACACTGGAAGCATAGCGAGAATAGCGGGCAGAACGGAAACTGCAAACGCCGAAACCGAAAAACAAGCCATAGTGATGGAATATCTTGAAAAATTAAGGCAGTCCGTATCGGGCGTAAATTTGGACGAAGAAATCGCTCAAATGGCAATGTATCAGCATGGATATAACGCTTCCGCTCGGGTTGTTAGCGTTATGGACCAATTGCTTGATGTGGTGATAAATAGAATGGGTGTGTGAGTTTATATAAATTTATTAAGGCGATATTCTATTTTTAGGATGTCGCTTTTTTATTTTCATTTAGTTTTTCGTTAATTTCTTTTAATTCTTTCAATATTTCTTTTTGATTATTATTGATTTCGTTTAATAATTTTATTCCTTCTTCCAACATAGCTCGTTTTTGAGGGTTATTAAACATATCGTTTATATCTTCTTGTAATTTAAATAGACCCATTTTCAACGCCTTCTAAATTAGAATTTATTTTATTATACTATTTAATATTATAATGTCAATGCTTATATATAACCGTCATTACGAGCCATAGACGAAGTAATCCAAACAGAATAGATTACTTCAAGTGTTACTGTTACATTCGTAATGACAATTTATAAAAATTATCTTCCTTTGCTGAAAAACGAAGTAATCATAAAAAATGCCCCAATTACGGCAAGAACTATATTGGGAAACCACATAGCAAAAAATGCTGGGAGTGTTCTATTTCCAGCTATTATTTCCGCGGCGGTTATAAGCAAATAATACATAACGACAACTATAACCGATATTCCGAAACCGAAACCTCTTCCGCTTCTCTTCCCCACTATTCCCAAAGGAGCGCCTATGAATACCATAAATAAACATGCGGCGGGAATCGATATAAATTTATGAAATTCCACATAATAAAAATAAGGAACGGAGGATTCAATGCCCTTTTTCATTATATCTTTAAGTTCCGCAGAATTTGTCTTTATATATTCGTTTGAAAAAGATTCCAGATTTTTAACGGAGTTATCGGCAATATTTGAATAAGAATCTATTATTATACTATTTATTTGAGATTCAATAGAATTGCTTGCTTGAGCTTTTGTATTTTCTATTTTTTCATGTATTTTCCAAGCCGGAAGTTCTCTTAAACCCCTTTCATGCGACGATAAAGTGCTTACTCTTCTTACTATATTAATATCCATAGAATCGAATACGCTAAAATCGTTGCTTACTATTCCAAAATATGGCATCTCTTGAACTATACCATCCGAAAGCGTTAAAGTTATGACTCTTGAATTCGCTTCGTTATTATGCCATATTCCAGATTTTGCCGTTATAACTCTTTTAGATTCGGAAGTCCCGTCAAATATTACGACATTAGACATCCCATTATTATCCGAATATTCCGCTCCAATAGAAAGTCCAATATCCGATATATAAGTAAAATCCAATTTTCCAACCGCAATCGAAGGGCGCATATTAATCATATATGATATTAAGGCTCTGTATCTATAATTCGATTCGCTCATTATCACATTATTAAAAAATAAAGAAAATAAAAATGTTAATATTCCAAGTATTATTATTGGAAGATATATTCTCATATGAGAAAAACCCAAAGACCGCATAACTATTATTTCATTGTCCGAAGATAATCTTCCGTATCCCATTATGCTTGCCATTAATATCGACATTGGGATAGTTATCGCGACATTGAAAGGCAGCATATAAACGAATACCTCTAATGATGTTTTTATCGGCGCTCCGTTATTGATTATTAGTTTAAATAATTCGGGTAAAAGCTGTATTACAAATATAAAAGTAAAAAATAAAACTCCCGCTATGAAAGGACCTATAGCTTCTATAATGATATACTTTCTTATTTTTTTCATTTTCTATTTATTAAATTAATCTTTTAAAAAATTATAAAATGTTAATAAATACCCCGAAAACCAATGTTCCCAACGATATATAACTTAAATAATCAAATATCATAGGCGAAAGTAAAATAATAAAAGCCTTAAAAGAATTATTTATATTAAA
>CAKVCG010000086.1 GCA_934725525.1 uncultured Brachyspira sp.
CGGTATGAACGCTTTTATGTCCATGTCCTGTGTATTCTGAAGATATTATTAATATTTTTTTCATATTAAAACCTTAATCAAAGTTTATTATATTATATTTAATGAAAATCTTTTGTCAATTATACCAAAAAATATATTCTTCATGAGTCATTAACTCAATCGGTAACCATCCACTTGTTGTATGTATAGATTGCTTCAGCAGAGTTTCGCAATGACGATGAAATAAGTCGTCATTACGAGGCTATTTATAGCCGAAGTAATCCACAAAAAAGAAATTTTATTAATATTAGATTGCTTCGATTTGTAAAACAAATCTCGCAATGACAAAATTTTTTGCAATGACAGAAATTTGTTAACTTTATTGATAACAAGGGGTAGCTACCCCTTGTGTTAACGGTTCAGAGAAAAGCGCCAAGATTTAACTGCATACAAGGGGTTACAACCCCTTGTTATTAGATTTTTTATTTTTAATTTCGCCATATTTTTTCATCTTTTTATAAAGTTTACTAAAAAGCGAGGAATTTAGTTAAAAATTTTATAAAAAAGCCGATTTTTTAATAAAAAAGTTTAAAAAAAATTTGACAACGGCTTTTAAATTTACTATACTAATATTATAAATTAAATGTATATGGTTGATAGTTAAAGGCATTTGGAGAATTTTATGGAATTAAAGAAATTGATATTTAAGAATTCAATTCAATTCAATTCAATTCAATTCAATTCAATTCAATTCAATTCAATTTCCAGTAATTTAAACTTTTGCCTTACTTCTTTATTTTTTAACGCTTATTATGTTTACCTATTAGGCATTCTTTTATTAAATAGTTTTTCTACTTTTATAATTTCATTTTATAAATTCTTTAATTTGGTAATTGGCGTTTTATCTCTAAACGCTTATTATAAAAATTTAATATTAACGGAGGTATCGTTATGAGAAAGAGATACTTTTTTATTCCTTTAATCGTGATTATTGTTATCGCGGGAGTTTTGGTTTGGGCTTGTAAACATCCTACGGGAACTGGCATACCCGAAATTGCAAACGAGAGCAGCGGCGAAGATGGAGGCGAAGAATTTATGGGTCCTCAAGCTTTAATGGGAAGCGGAGGCGGAATAAAATTGGGAGACGGTTATGTATTGCCTCAAAATTCTCTATCGCAAGAAGAACAGGATGAAGAATACGACCCAGATTTTAATAATACGATATTATTTAGCGGTCGCAACATACCGGCTTTAACCGTCACATCAAACGGCGTCATACTTGCCACTGCGGGAACGACTTCTGGTCCGATTACAATTAAAAGAAGTTCGGATATGGGAAAAACTTGGTTTGAAACTACGGTTAATGGAACGACTTCTGGCATAGGTTATATACATCCGTTTTTTATAAATTGTCATAACGGCGATATTTTATTAGGAGTTGTTTCAAATAATGCTGGCTCTAAAACAACCATTATTTATAGAGGAAATAATGACGGACGGAATTGGACGGTAGAAACTAATATTAACTTTAGCGATATTTGCAAAGATACTAAAGAATGTTTTGTAACCTATGGACAAGGCATAACTTTAAGGCATGGTAATAATGGTAATAATAAACTAATGTTTCCGTATTGGTATACCAATAATCAAACTAAAGCGTGGACAGCGCCTATGGTTTCATCAGATGACGGAAAAACTTTTAATACCAATGATTGCACTTTTGGTAGTAAAAAACAAAATATTGGAGATTTTAAATCATACGAAACTAAATTAATAGAACTTGCGAATGGAGATATTTTGCTTAATGTTAGAACCCAATTCGGCAAAGGCGGGAATAGTGTAACATGGATTAAGTCTACTGATTGTGGTAAAAATTGGCCGTGGTCCGGAGATATTTTTAACAAGGGTAAAGACGAAAATGAAGATGCCAAGCATGCCGATTTAGTAAGGTATGAATTTAGCGGAAAAGATATTAAGAATAACGGCTCTAAATATGCATTGGCTATATACTCTTCTATGGGAAGAGGCTATTCGGTTAGAATGACAACTAATGATTTTAATAATGGAGTTACTGGTAGTGATAAATATCATTATAATAGAAAATTTGCAGAAGAAAGCGGAAACGAAGACGGCTATCCAGCTATAACGGTTTTACCTGATGGAACTATCGCCACTCTTACAGAAGAAAATAGTAGCGATATAGTTTTCAGAAGATTTAATTTATCTTGGCTTACTTATAAAGAGGAAAAGATAAATTATAGTATCGATTTCAAAGAATAATAATAATTAATTTAAGGAGGTTTTATGCGAAAAAGATATTTATTTATTCCTTTAATTGCGATTTCCGTTATCACGGGAATTTTAGTTTGGGCTTGCGAGTTTAGGCATCCTTTTGGAGCCGGTATCTCTTTAAGCAGTATTAACAAAAATGGTATAGGAGGAAATGGGTATTTGAATGAAAGCGGAGGACCGGGGTATAAAGGAGAGATAAGCAAAGAGGTAACCAACGATTATATCAGACAAACTTCCACTAAAGTTGAAGTATTTCGTAAGCAAGAGGGAAATAATTTTTATAGAATACCAACTTTGATACAGCTTACAAACGGGGATTTGCTCGCCTTTGCCGATAGAAGAATTGGAAGCATAGGAGATTTGCCTAATAAAATAGAGGTTGTTATGAAAAGAAGTAGAAATAACGGAAGAACTTGGTCTGCCGCAACGCTCGTATCTCCTAAATGCACATCTGTAGATAATAGCTATGGAGACGCCGCATTTATTTTAGATAGAAAGACGGGAAACATTATCTGCGTTACAGTTTCGGGTCCGGGATTTGCGGCTCCAACCGCCCAAAAACCTAAGGGTTCTACGCCCGATAATCCCATAAGAATTAGCGTAATAAAAAGTAAAGATAACGGCAAAACTTGGGGAACTCCAGTGGATATAACTCCTCAAATTTACGGTTCGGCTTGTAAAGACACTGTTCGAAAGAATTGGCATGCCGCGTTTGCAAGTTCTGGAAACGGAGTTCAACTTAGAAACGGCAGAATGTTATTCGTTCTAAATGTTAGAGAAGCCAAAGAG
This sequence comes from uncultured Brachyspira sp., assembly GCA_934725525.1. Lineage (GTDB taxonomy): Bacteria > Spirochaetota > Brachyspiria > Brachyspirales > Brachyspiraceae > Brachyspira. The sequence goes on from CAKVCG010000086.1 coordinate 3,061, forward strand.
TTTTTTGTTAGAAATTATGTAATGTATTCGGATGACGGAGGCGATACTTGGATAGTTTCTAAAAATGCTCCAGAACATTTGGATAAATCTGGCGGTAATGAGGCTAAAATAGTGGAACTTAACGATGGAACTTTATTAATGGCTGCAAGACCTGGAGGCGTATATCAAAGATATTTGGCAAAGTCTACCGATAACGGCGAGACTTGGGGACCAGCGGAAGCTCGAAAAGATTTGCCTTCTTCAAGTTCCAACGGCGATATAATCTACTACACTTCTACAAATAACGGTTGGGATAAAAATAGAATCATCACTATGTTTGATACCGCTCCTTATACTCAAATGCCTCCGGGAAATCCTAAAATGTATTACAGCTATGACGAAGGTAAGACTTGGAAAAGTTTTTTAATACATAAAGGACAAGCGGGATATTCTTCATTAGCCATATTGAATGACGGAAGTATTGGCATATTAGCCGAAATAGGAGGCGCTTGGAACGGTCCAATATATTTTATGAGAGTGAATATGAAATATATTACTGATAATAAAGATAAAGGACCTTTTAAAATTGCAGCTGCGGAAAATAAAACTAAATAAAAAACGGTTATAAAAGAGAAGGACGGAGATTGCTAATGAAAAAATTACTCATAATACTACTTTTTACTCTAATTCCTATGAGTCTATTCGGATTCTATGGAGACGGAAGCGGTAGAAGTTTTATAGATTTCTTAATGGATAAAGACCAATTGAGAGCGAGAACCGACCAAATAGGTTTTCTATACGGAACGGAACATATTAGAGTGGCTTTTGGAGTTACGGGTAATACTTCGGGCGTCATACTTGACAATTGGACGAACGATTCGCAAACTAATAGAAAGCTCAACGATTATTTTCGTCCTTCTGTCGCTTTAGCCGTAGGTTATAAGTCGGATTTAATAAGCGTAGGCGGGGCATATCAATTTAAATATATAGATTCAAATTATATGGTTCATACTCCCGCCCTTATGCTTACCGCTATGGATAATATTTTAAGGTTAAATATTCCCGTAGCTATAGGGCTGGGAAATAATCTGGTAAAGAATACTTTTGTAGTGTCTACCGCCATAGAGGCGAGATACTATTTTCATAAGTTTATAGATTATTTGAGTCAGTTGAGGCTATATTTCTATTACGGTTATGCTCGTATGAGTTATGCGAAGATATTATCGGAGGGTGGCTTGGATGTAGACCCAAATAGTAAGGCAATCTATAAAGACCAAGCTTCGATAGGAGTAGATTTTAGAGCCTACTTCAATTTTCCTACAGAGAGAAGTTTATCGATAGAGCCGTATATAAGGGTAGTCTATAGCGCCGCATTGGAGACTGTTGAAAATTTAGGCGGGGTTCTAAATAGACGAAAAGGCAATAATTTCAATGTTAATGCCTACGGTTTCGATTATACCTCTTTAAATTTCGATGCGACTGGAACGGAAAAATTATCGGGCGGTTATATAGCGAGCGTTCCCAGTATACCGAATCCACAAGGGCAAATGTCTATAGACGGTATATATAGAGTAGGCGTAGCTTTGCCGTTAGGGTTAAGGGCTTCGAATGATTCTGTCGGTTTATATGTAGAGCCTTCGTTATCCGCGACTATTTTTGGCGGTAATATAAGTTTACTTGGAGTCGAGAGGAAGGGACCGTTCTATACATTCGGTTATGTCGTGTATGCCGAATTGACGGTGACGCCTGTGAAGGATTTAGAATTATATTTAGAGCTACAGACGGGAGGAGCTACGAGATTGGGAGGGGATTTATACGCCGCTTCCACGACTACTTTGGTTTTGAATTCCTCTTGCGGTGTCGCTTGGTATTTCTAAAATCCGAAGATAAAAGAATATATATTAAGGGCTATCTTTAATTAGATAGTCCTTTATTTTTATATAACAACAAGGGGTTCGCCCCTGCGCTCTTTTCTTATTGAAAATGCTCGTAATGACAGACTTCTACCGTCATTGCGAGGGCAACGCCCGAGACTAAAGCCCGCGGAAGCATAGGAACGAAGAGCGACCCCCTTGTTAAATTTTATAATTACTATAAAATCTACGATATAATATTGTTAACTTAAATTTTGGAGTTTTCTATGAAAAAATTTGTTCTTTTATTAATAATTTTATCGATTTTAATTATTCGATGTTCAAACGAAGTCGAAGAATCTCAAACGGATACCAAAACTACCGAAGAAGCCATAGACAAGCAACCCGATTATTTTTATTATGAACTTGAAGAAGAAACAAATACGGTAAAAATTGAAGCTAAAGAAAATAAGACTAACGAAATTAAAACGGTAAATAAAGTTAAAGAAACCGAAGAAAATGAAGTTAAAGTCGTTAATGAAAAAATAAATGAAAATATAGAAGAAAAAACAGATAGCGAGATTACGGACGAAAATAAAATTGACCATATAGAAAAAATCGTTTATATATCGAAAACTGGCAAAAAATATCATGTCGAGAATTGCAGAACTTTAAGAGCCGAAAAAGAAGCTATAGATTTGAACGAAGCCATAAAAACGGGATACGAGGCTTGCAAAGTTTGTAATCCCGATAATGTTGTTGGGAATAATTAGTAAATTATTAAGTTTCAGGCTTATTTTTTAATTTTAATTTGTTTAACTATATGCATATTATAAAAATTAAAATAATTTGGAGACTAATATGCATACTACAATATATTCTGAAGCGCTTTATGGGATTGACGGAATACCAATAATAATCGAAGTCAATATTTCGGAAGGATTGCCTAAATTCGATGTAGTCGGACTTCCCGACCAAGCGGTTAATGAAGCGAGAGAGCGAGTAATAGCGGCGATAAATAACGGCGGTAGATTTTTTCCTCCAAAGAGAATAACGATAAACCTTGCGCCCGCCGATATAAAAAAGACGGGAACTCTATACGATTTGGCATTCGCTTTGGGAATATTGTCTTCAAGCGCTCAAATATTTTTTGACGATTCTATGGAAAAAACTATTATACTTGGCGAATTGGCATTGGATGGAAGCGTTAGAGAAGTTAAAGGAATTTTTTCAATGTTATTAAACGCGAAAGAAAACGGAATAAAAAAAGCTATAATTCCTTTAAGCAATTTGGACGAAGCGGATATTGTGGAAGGTTTGAGTTTATATCCCGTGAAAAATTTGAAAGAAGCGATTGATTCTATAGAAGGCAAAAGAAGTCCGATTATTTCAAAAGGTAAATTCAATTTTGAAGGCGAAGAAAAAGAAAATATAGATTTTTCCGATGTGAAAGGGCAGGAATACGCAAAAAGGGCGGCGATGATAGCGGCCGCGGGAGGGCATAACTTTATTATGATAGGCTCTCCTGGATGCGGTAAAACTTTAATTGCAAAAAGAATTCCTACTATACTTCCGCCTCTCACTTTTGAAGAAGCTTTGGAGGTTACAAAAATTTATTCTTCTTACGGGCTTTTGTCAAAAAATATGCCGATAGTGAAAAAGCGGCCTTTCAGGATTCCACATCATACTTCTTCTTATGTCAGTCTTGTCGGCGGAGGCAGAAATATAAAAGCGGGGGAGATAACTTTGGCTCATAACGGAGTTTTATTTTTGGATGAATTTGTCGAGTTTCAAAGTTCCGCTTTACAAACTTTAAGAGAGCCTATGGAAGAGCGAGTAATAACCATAAGCAGAGCGAACGGCAGCATAAGTTTTCCCGCTAATTTTACTTTAATCGCAGCCATGAATCCATGTCCATGCGGATATTATGGAGACGAAAAACATACTTGCAAATGTTCGGAGATTTCCCGAAAAAGATATATAGCAAAATTATCGGGCCCGATTCTCGACAGAATAGATATTTCTATAGAGGTTAGAGCCGTTGATTATAATAAAATGGTTGGAAAATGCGATGGCGAAAGTTCGGCTTCTATGCGAAATGTCGTAATTGATGCAAGAAAAAAACAAGAAAAACGATTTAAAGAAAACGGACTTAAAATATTTTCAAACGCT
>CAKVCG010000087.1 GCA_934725525.1 uncultured Brachyspira sp.
TCATTTTTATTATTTAGAATTTCATGAGCTTTATTCCATTCTTCTTCAAAATAATTATAAAGTTCGTTAAAACCGTCCTGTCCTCTAATATTAAGTTCCTTTCTCTCTCTTATTCCAAAATGAGTAAAATTGCTTGAACCTATTACAAACTCGCTCTTTTTTGATTTTTCGTCATATTTAAACAAATATAATTTTGAATGAGTATCTTCTTCCGACTTTCTTATTTCAAGCGTTCCGTTTTTACATTTTTCCTCGAATAATTTTATTATTTCAAAACATTCTTCTTTTTGAGCTTCCGATTTTGTATATTTCTTAAAGTTGTTTATAATTTCTTCTATAACTTCCGTTCTATTTTCAATTTTATCGTCTTCGTTATACGCCAAATATAACTTTGTTAATTCTTCATACATGCGCATTCCAATAATGATTTTTACTTTCGCGTTTAAAAATATGCTTCTTGCTTTTTCGTTTTCAATTATATGAAAGAATACTTTATAATAACAATAAGCGGTTAATATGCATATCTCCCTTATATTATCAATATCGTCTTTATTGTCAATTCTGTAGGTTTGTTCTTCAAAATATTTTAATAAACTTTTTGATTCTTCCGAGTTGTCAACCAATATCATAAATAAATTTCCTAATTAATAAATTAACTTTGAATTAACATTTTATAAAAATTCCAATATTATTCAATATAATTTTATTTAATTTTACCAAATTAAAGGCTTGACTTTTTTATTAATTATTATATTATTTTTATCGAACCGATTTATTGGTTGACTTTTTCCATAATTGCAAAATGTCTTAAATTGATTTTAATAAATTTAATTAAAAAGGCATTGTTATCAAAAGATAATAAAAGCGTTATGATTTTAATTATAATAATAACGAATTGAATTTATGGATGGAGCGACTAAATCGGCGCTCTATTTTATTTTTAAATTTATTTAAAAATATAATTAAAAAAAATTATTGAAAGGATATTTTTATGTCATTACCTGTTATGAAAGATTTGCTCGAAGCGGGAGTTCATTTCGGACATCCGACAAGAAAATGGGACCCAAGAATGAAGCCTTTTATATTTCAAGAGAGAAACGATATTTATATTATCGACCTTATGAAAACTCTCAATTATGTTAGAAAGGCTTTCGACGCGGTTAAAGAGATGGCGAGAAACGGAGGAAATATTCTCTTCGTTGGCACAAAAAAGCAGGCGGTTCAAAGCATTAAAGAAGCCGCCGAAAAATGCGATATGTATTATATAAACAATCGCTGGCTCGGAGGAATGCTCACAAATTTCGCCACTATTAAAAAAAGCATCGCGAGATTAAAAAGAATAGAAAAAGAGGAAGTGGACGGAACTTTTGATAAACTTCCAAAAAAAGAGGTTATTCTTCTTCTTAAAGAAAAAGACAAATTGGAAAAAAATTTTGCGGGCATTAAGGATATGGAAAATCTCCCCGATATGCTTTTTGTAATCGACCCTATGCAAGAGGCTATAGCGATAAGCGAAGCGAGAAAGTTGGGAATTCCCGTTGTCGCCGTTGTCGATACGAATTGCAATCCCGAAATTATCGATTATCCAATTCCAGGAAACGATGACGCCATAAGGGCTATAAGTTTGTTTGCAAATGTTATAGCATCCGCCGTAATCGAAGGACAAAACGAAGCTGGAAAAGAAACTTTGGCTAAAAGCGAATCTTCGGAAGAAGCCGAAGAAGAAGTATTTGACAATAGCGCTACCGAAGCCGCCGAAGCTATTGCCGAACAGTATGGAGTTTCGGACCAAGAAGAAAATTAAAAGAAAAATAATTTAAGAATAATTTAAAATAAAAAAGGATAAATTAAATGGCAAATATAAGCATGGATATAATTAAAGAATTGAGAGAGCGAACGGGAATCGGAATAATGGATTGCAAAAAAGCGCTTCAAGAAACCGATGGCGATATGGATAAAGCTATTCGACTCCTTAAAGAAAAAGGAGCCATTACCGCCGCCAAAAAAAGCGAAAGAACGGTTAAAGAAGGCTCTATTGGTTTTTGCATTAATGACGATAGAACTCAAGTAGCTTGTATAGAACTTCAATGCGAAACGGATTTTGTCGCCAAAAACGAATTATTTATTAATTTGGCAAAAGATATATCAAAAACGGCTATGAATCTAAACGACAATATTTCAGTTGACGCGCTTTTGAATTCAAAATCCGAAAACGGCGATACAATTCAATCTATAATTAATCAAGGAATTCAAAAATGGGGAGAAAAAACCGTTTTAGCCGATGTAAAAGTTATGAAAACGAACGGATTCTTCGGAACTTATGTTCATTTCAATAATAAATTGGTTAGCGTAGTGGAATTCGACATCAAACCTAAAGGAAAATGCTTGGAAATTGCAAATCAAATAGCGATGCATGTGGCGAGCGAAAAACCTTTGGCTTTGAATAGAGAAGGAATTGACGCGGAAGCGGTTAAAGAGCAGAAAGAAATATTTGAAAAGCAGATAAGAGAACAGGGAAAACCCGAAAATATGATTGGAAAAATCCTCGAAGGAAAAATGAATTCTTGGTATTCTGAATCAGTTTTAATAGACCAAAAATTATTTACGGATAATAAAATAACTATTAAAAGTTTGATTGACGAAATATCAAAAGAAGCGGGAGAGACGGCTACGATTAAAAACTTTTCGATAATTTCTTTGGGCGTTTGATTTGTAGAAAATATTTTATAAATTGAATTAGATTTTTAAGCGGGATTTAATTATCTCGCTTTTTATTTGTCAAAAATTTAATTATTAAAATAGATTGCTTCGCATTTTTGCAAACGCTCGCAATGACGGTATTTTTTTACTTGAAATGACAAGAAAAAATAATTTCACAATTACAAAATTTTAAAATTTTTTTATAAATTTTAAAATTAAACTATTGTAATTTTTTGCTTATTAGTGTAATATTTGTCATATAATTATTTAATTAAAAACAAGAAAGAAAATTATTAATGTGTTTACCTCAAAAATACTATACTATACTATACTATACTATACTATACTATACTAACATGTAACTTTTTAAAAATTTTATCATGTTTATCAATCTGCCTAAAATCGTTTAGGAAACATTTATATTTCTTAAATAAAAATTTATCCTTAAATAATTTTATAAATAATTTAATTAAAAAATTTTTAGTAAAGGAGATTAAATTATGACGGAAAAGCAAAAAATAAGAAATCAATATAAAGTATCACATAATAATTCTTATACTAAATTATTAAATGAATGTAAAAAATATAAAGAAAATCCTGAAAATATCATTGGAATTATTGGAGGATATTACAGCGGTAAAGCCGGTATAAAATGCGGAATTGGATATATGAAAAGCGATAAACCTACAATTTTTAATAAAATAATAAAATTTATTAAGGAGATTAAATTATGAAAGAAGAACAAAAGAAAAAATGTGAGGAAATATATAAATTATATGAATTAAATTATAGAAATAGTGGCATAATAAAAGAAGTTGCTAAATTTATATTAATTTATTGTGGAATTATGCCTCTTTTTTATTTAGATAGGTATGGCAGTAGATGGATTAAAATCGCTATGCTTTTGGCAAAAGTATTTAATAGGGATATAACTAAAAAAGAAGCGAAAGAAATTTGTAATGCAGCGTTTATATATACATTTCGTGACGCTTTGGGATTTGATGGTATGTTTTGGAAAATAGTAAATTATTTTGACAAAGAATAATAATTATAAGGAATTTAATTGATTATGCAAAAACAAATTAATAATAATGAAAATATGGCGCTTAATTTACTAATTTTAGGTAAAACAGGCGTGGGTAAAAGTAGTTTAGTAAACGCTTTAGTAGGTAGAGAAGTTGCTAAAGTAGGAGGCGTAAAACCTCAAACTCCTTATGGAATATTTAAATATGAAGCCGAAATAGACGGTAAAAAAGTCAATATATATGATAGCTGGGGAATAGAAAGAAATGAAGACGCCGCTAAAAAATGGAAAGAACTTATAAAAAACGAATTAAAAAAGCGAGGGATTGATAAAGATATTAAAGACTGGTTTCATAGCGTAACATATTGCACACATGTAGGCGTAGACAAATTAGAACCTTTTGAAAAAGAAATAATTAAGGAACTATTAAACGAAAAATATGAAACAATTGTAGTATTAACAAAAGCGGAGAGGATAAAACAAGAAGAGAAAAAAGATTATAAAAATTATATTAAATACATTAAAGAAAAAACGGGTGTAAATAGAGTTATTAAAGTATCCGTAAATCCCCAAAAAACTATTATTATGACAGAAACTCCAAAACCTTTTGGACTTCCAGAATATAAAGCGGCTATTTTAGTATCTTGGAAAAAAATATTTATAGATAGAATGCCATTACATATAATTGAAAAATTAAAGAGAGATATAAATTATGGAGAACTTCACGCTCCAAGAGAAGGCAAAGATTTAGAAAAATTATCTAAAGAAATACAAGAGTATTTTAAAGATATGTTAATTAAAAATACAAAGAAATATATAGAAGAAAGCATAAAAAAATATTGTTCTATCACTGGAAATATGCTTAATATAAATCAAAATATAAAAATAAAAAATTTAGACTATAATAAAAGAATAGTTGATTTTGAATCTGAATTTGCAGATGTATATAACGATATAATAGATTTTGGCGACTTTGTAAAAAATATGCATCGTATTCCAATAGCCGCTATTAAAGATTTATTTGGCATTATTCATTTTAAAATAAAAGGTAAAAAGGAAAATATTTATAAATTTATATGCGATTTAAATAAAGAATTAATTAATAAAATAAGCGAAAAAGAATTTGAAGATAAAATTAGAAAAATTATAAAAGATACTTTAGATAATAACATAGTTAAATCAATCTACTATAGAATTATAAATTTTATAGTAGATATGTTTAATAAAATAAAAAAATATATAAAAAAGTCAAATTAAGGAGTATAATTATGACACCAGAAGAATTAAACGAAAAACTATTGGAAGCTTTTAAGGAGTTTCAAAAAAATGTCAAAAAACCGCGAATATTGATTGCGGGACCAACAGGAGTTGGAAAGAGTTCTCTAATTAATAAAATTTTTGGAGAAAAAGTCGCCGAAGAAGGAAAAGGAGAGCCTATAACGGCTTCGGTTGAAAAATACGAGCGAGAAGATTTGGGAGTAATTCTATATGATAGCCCGGGATGTGAAATAGGCAATACGGAACGATTTAAAAAAGAAGTCCTTAACGCTATAGAACAGGAAAATATACATTTAATTTGGTATTGTATAGCAATTACGGGAGACAGAATAGAACTGCAAGATAAAGATACAATTAAAATGTTTGTAGAAAAGAATTTTCCCGTAAGCGTAGTTTTAACTCATTGCGAAGATGCATCAGAAGAAAAAATAAAAGAGTTTAAAGAAGAAATTAATAATAATTTTATAGATATAGATATTTATATAACATCCGCTAAATCGGAACATAAAATATTTAAAGAAGAGTTGGAAAGATTAATTTTATATGCAATACAAAAATTGCCAGATTTTGTAAGGGACGCTTTTATATCGGCTCAAAAGGTAAATTTGAAAGAAAAGTTTAAAAGAGCAAATATTGCTATAGCCGAACATGTAGCTGTAGCTTTTGGAACGGGATTTGTTCCTATACCAGTTGCAGACGCTCCAATATTAGTAGGAAATCAAATGATAATGATAGCGAGAATATTATATATTTACGATTTAGACAGTTTAGAAGCTATGTTGACTGGAGGAGCTGGCGGAGGAATAATAGGGCAATTAATATCAGCATTGGGAAAGTCTATTGTTGGAAATATATTAAAATTAATACCAGGTATCGGAACAATTTTAGGAGGAGTAATAAATGGTAGTGTCGCTTCTTTATTGACTACTGCATTAGGAGAAGCGGTTAATTTCTCTTGCTATAAGTTATATAAAGAAATACTCAAAGGTAATAAGAATATAAAAAAAGAGATGGAAAATTTTGCGAATATGGTTAAAAAATTTGCAAAAGATTTTTTCAAGAATAATAAAAAAGCGGAAGATTATGAAATCGATGACTAATTAATTGAGTTTATAATATTTTAGTCGTTGATAATGATAAATTATTGACGGCTAAATATTATTATTTAAGGAGATATTTATGTTTTACAATGAATTTGACAAAACTGTCGATTATTTTTATAAATGTAATACTTGCGGAAAATTATTTATTTCGGATAATAACGGAATATTGGCAAGATTATTTAAAAAAGTCAAATGTCCTAATTGCGGAAGTAGAGATGTGAGATTAACTAATATAGATAGATTTATTAAAAAAGATTTTTAAGTGAATTATATAAATTAAAAAATGGAGGGACAAAAAATGTATAGAGAAGTCGAATTACTAAAAGAATATGCTATACTATATGAAGAATATGAAAAACAATCATTATGTTTGGACGAAGAGGTATTGAAAAAGGCTAATAGTTTCGCATTTATCCACGATTACGAAAATTGGAGTTGCGGTGGTATCCGTTTTGGATATATAGGATTTCCTGTTGATAATAATGGTTATGTATATGGTTCGTTTTTTACTTATTTTCGCTTCAAAAGAGCTATTCGTGAAGCAAAAAAATATATTAAAAAATATATCAATAAAGGTTATTCGGCGGAAAAAGTAAAAGCGGAAATATTAAAAAGGGAAATCGAAATAATGAAAAAGCGATTTCGTTTTACAAAATACGATAAGCCGATTTATTTAATTGAATCGCCATTTATACAATATTATAATAATAATGAAATAATTTCAGAAAACGAAAAACAAAATATTTAATGTAATTAAAATAAGTGTCAAAACAAAAGGAGAATAAAAATGAAAATAGCGATTATTGGCGATTTGCATGGTAAAAATTGCTGGAAAAAATTACTTAAAGATAAAATTGATTC
>CAKVCG010000088.1 GCA_934725525.1 uncultured Brachyspira sp.
ATGTCCCGTTGCCATTATATAACAATTATTTTTTATAATAGTTTTTCCGTTTTCTTTAGATGAGCGATGCAAATTAGCAAATTCTCTTATTTCGTTATTATCGCCGATTTCAAGAAAGGTTATTTTTTTTCTATCAAAACTTATATCTTGCGGCAAATCTCCTAAAACCGCATGAGGATGAATTATATTATTTTTTCCTATAGTCGTATATTCTTTTATAACGGTATGCGCTCCGATTATAGTATTTTCGCCTATATTAACCTCTCCTTCAATAATCGCGTAAGGACCTATTTTTACTCCTTCGGATATTTTAGCACTTTTAGATATTATCGCCGTTTCATGAATTTCTTTTTCCATTTATTTTCCTAATTTTTATTTTTGCTTATATTATTTGTTTATCTTCATCGCTTCTTTATCGACTAAAAATAATCCCAAATCCGCAGAGCATGCAAGATTGCCTTCTACTTTAACTTCTCCATGCGTTTTTAATAAATTATTGCTGAAAGCTTCTACATTTACAAACATATCCATTATATCGCCTGGAATAACGGGATTTTTAAACTTTACATTGTCTATTTTGGCAAAAAACATAAATTTTTTATCGTATTCTTCTGGCTTCAATATTTTTGTATAACAATAAATACCCGAAACTTGAGCTAAAGCTTCAACCATAAGAACGCCTGGCATAATCGGGCTTTCGGGAAAATGTCCCGTAAATTGAGGCTCGTTAAAAGTTACATTTTTTATTGCATGTATTTTTCCTTCTTCTATGCTTTCGACTCTGTCAACAAGCAAAAAAGGATATCTATGAGGCAATAACTCCATAATTTTTAATATATTGATTTTTTTCATTTTTGTTTTCCTTATTACAATTAAATATAAAAATAATTCGCTATATCATATATTTATAGACTTACAAGCCAAAACATTATAAATATAACTTAATCTCTGCTTCTTACTTTGGATAATAATCTTAATATCTCTAAATATAGCCATACCAAAGTAACAAGCAAACCGAACGCGCTATACCATTCAAAATATTTCGGCATATTCATATTAGCTCCTTGTTCTATAAAATCGAAATCGAGAAGCAAATTAAACGAAGCTATGGCGACTATAGCTACGCTTATTCCTATTCCAATTGGACTTGAATCGTTTAGAAAAGGAACGGACATTTTGAAAAAACCTAGAATAAAATTTATCAAATATACTATCGCTATGCATAAAGTAGCGCCGAATATGACGCTTCTAAATTTATCGTTTACTTTTATTATCCTAAATTTATATAACAAAAGCATAACGAGTAAATCCGCCGATGTGAAAAATACGGCTTGAACAACTATTCCATCGTAAACTGCATTGAATACAAAAGATATTCCTCCGATAGCGATTCCTTCCAAAATAGCGTAAAGAATAGAAAGAGTTTTTGCCGTTTCCTTTTTGAATGCCATTATAATCGCAAGAATAACCGCTCCTATGCTTGAAACTATTACCGCTGGATATAATAATTCCAATTTTTTTTCCAATACAAAATAAACGCTAACCAAAGCCGAAAGCATAAGTATTAAAGACAATATTATTGCTTTATTAATCGCTCCATTTATAGTCATTGTCTCTTCGTTTGAATTTTTAATCGCATAATCAAAAGCTTTTTCCGATAAAGCGGGATTTGCCATGTAAATCTCCTTATTATTTAAATTATTTAATCTCGATTGGTCATTATATATTATTAAAGAATAAATATCAAATAATTATATTAATATTAAAAAATCAAAATCTCAAGCTTATACAAATTTAATCTAAATATATATTTTTTATTTGACAAATATTGATTAATTTACTATCATACATAATAAAAATATATTTGATTTATAAAATGGAGATAACTCATGTTTACAAAATATATATCCACTCCGATAATTCCCGTTGCGGTTGTGGAAACTGAAGAAGAAATAAGAAACATTGCCGATTTATCGAGCGAATATTTGCCAGCAATCGAGCTTACAATGAGAACGGAATATTCTTATAAGGCTCTTGAAATTCTTGCTAAATATTATCCTGATTTGCCAAGAGCGGCGGCTACGGTAATATCTAAAGAACAAGTAGATAAAATATTAGACTTGGGAACTAATATTATAATAAGTCCTGGATTTCAACCTAATATGCTTGAATACGCTAAAAATAAAAATTACGATTATATACCTGGAGTCGCCACGCCTTCTGAAATAGAGCAATGCATTTCTTACGGACATAAATATTTGAAGTTTTTTCACGCAGGAGTTTTCGGAGGAATAGAATGGCTTAAAGGAGTCGGAGCGGTTTATTCGCATACGGGAGTTAAATTTATGCCTTTAGGCGGAGTGAGTATCGATAATGTTTTGGATTATCTCAAACAGCCGAATGTTTTTGCCTGCGGGGGCTCATGGCTATGCTCGAGAAATATTTTAAAAGCTAAAGATTGGAAGGAAATGAAAAATAGATTCAAAAAAGCGAGCGACTTAATTAAAGAATTTAAATAATTTTTTTAAGATTTTTGATTAAACAATTTATATTCTCTAAAATATTTTCGTTTAATTCGCATGCAACTATATTTTTAATATCTTTTTCAAAATTTTCGGGGATTAACTTGCATAATTTATAAGTATATTTAATTAATTTTTTCTCCCCGGGATGAAGCTCTTTATTCAACGCGAATAAAATATCGAAGTATGACGACAATATCGCCGTAATTCTATGATTAACGCTCACAATATCTTTTCTTTTAATCGCTTTTTCTAATTGCTCGAAAAAAGACGCGCATTTTTTATCTTTCATAACCGCTAAATTTTTATTTATTATATTTTCTTTAAGTCGGTTAGGATATTCTTTATTCAATTCGTTTTGAAGATTTTGAAATTTTGAATCTTTATCGTAAATTATTTTAGAATTTTTTATATTATACAAAAAAGCCGTTGTGTATCCTATTTTTGAATTGCATTCTTTCCAAATATAATTTATTTCGTTTTGAGCAAAATGCAAATCTCTATACATAAAATCAAAACATATATCGTCTATGATAAACTCGTCTCCATGCTCAAAATAATCGTTTCCTATTTCGCAATATGAAGCGTATTTTTTAGCAAAATTTTTTCTCGTTTCAATATTTACTCTTTCTTTGGAATAAATATAAATATCGTAATCGGACATTTCATCGTTTATTAAACTCGTTTTTGAACCCGATAAAACTATGGCGTCAATATCGTTTGTTTTAATCGCTTCGTCTGAAAATTCTTTTAAAAGATTGATAGCGTCCATAAAGAAAAATCCTAAATAAAATTAAAAAATAATTATTTGTAAGAACTAAAATAATTAAGTATTTTTTTATATTTTGCGCTTTTGTTTCCCGATAGAATAATATATTTATTTAAATATTCGTAAACCATTTTTCCGTATTCTACTTCTTTAACGGCATCTTTCTTTTTAACCGCTATGTCGTATCTGTTTTTATAAATCAAGGCGAGCGAATAATTTGAATTAGGTTCGGCTCTTAATTCTAAAGCTTTTTTGTATAATTCGATTATTTTGTCTTCTTTATATTCTCTTTCCAAATAAATCGCGCCATACATATAAATATCTCCGAGCCTCGAATATGAAGGATGATTTTTCAATTTTTTCATTCCTTTTGAATCCAAAAGATTTATGTAGGCTTTTAATTTTGCGTAGGAACTCGCGTCTTTCTTAAACGAATTTAATGTTCTCGAAAACCCGACAGCGTTATCCAATTGCTGGTCTTTGCTTGGTGTGACGGGAATTTCAAAATTATCTTGCGAAAATAAATAAAACGAGTTTGAAAATAAAATTATATTCAAAAATAAAAATATTAAAAATTTCTTCATTTTGATTTTGCCTCCGAAATAAATATTAATCAATTTTATTATCGTAATTTGATTTAAATATAATAAAACTAAAAATCGAAATAATAAGTATTCAAAAAATTTTAAATTATTATATAATAAGTATATGGTTAAAACAATTAAAAATATATTAATTTTATTCGCTATTATTATAGTTTTATATTCATGCGAAAAGAATAATAATAAAACAGTTCATATTGGCAATTTCTCCGTAGTTATGCCCGAAAATTTTGAAAGAGGATTTTTAGACAGAGCTATAAATATAGACAAAACGGTTATAGATTACGAAACTTACGGACTTGAAACTAAAACTGCAATTTACGGAATAGAATATTCAAAATATAAATTTTCAATTAAAATAGAAAATATTAAAAATAATATTATAAATAATTTAAAAAATCATTTTGCCATAAAAGAATATAAAATAGTTTCGGAAGGTTATGTTGATGGAAAAAATAATTGTTATCAAATTTTAAGCAGTTTTTATTATGGACCAAATTTAACTTATAATAAATCTTTTATAATGATTAATAACGGAAACGAAGTTATAAAAATTACTTGTATGTATAACGCCAACAGCAAAAAGGACGATAGACAAATAAATAATATTATCTCTTCCGTAAAATCGATTGAAAATAATTAAGATTTCGTTTATAATAAATGCGGGGTGGAAAGAATGGCTAAAACAAGTTCAAATGCAAAATTACATAAAGCTAAAACCGAAAAAAAAGACGAGTTCTATACTCAACTTAACGATATAGAAAACGAACTAAAACATTACAAAAACCATTTTAAAGATAAAGTAGTTTATTGCAATTGCGATGACCCTTTAGCGAGTAATTTTTTTAAATATTTTTTCTTAAATTTTAAATATTTAGGATTAAAAGAACTTATTACCACTTGTTATAAAAGTCAAAATTTTAAAGAATTTAGCGCCGAAGATTCGCCAAAAAAAGCTTATGCGATTAAAATAACGAGAGATTGCAAAGTCGATATGATAGGCAGCTCTTCCGAATTATTGGCGGAAATTGAAAAATTATTATCGCTTTCTTTATCCGACAGCCCAACTCAAAGTAAGGAAACTATAGAAGCTTTTGAAAAAAATAAACATAAATTAAAATCCAAAACCAAACTGCTAAAACCCGACAAACCGAAAAATAAAGGGCAAAGTCTTTTGTCTATTTTTGAAGATAAAGATTTGGGTAATGCGGGAGATTTTCGCTCGCAGGATTGCATAGAATTATTGAAACAAAGCGATATTGTCGTAACTAATCCGCCTTTTAGTTTATTTAGAGAATATGTTTCTCAATTAGTGGAATATAAAAAAAGTTTTTGATTATTATGCCTTTTAATGCCATAACATATAAAGAAATTTTTAAACTTATTAAAGATAATAAATTATGGTTAGGTTATGGATTTAAATCTGGAAACGCATATTTTGAAGTTAATAGAAAAAGCGCAGGCGATTTTGCAAATGGCGTATATGATGAAGAAACAGGGCTTGTAAAATTTCGTAATGTTACTTGGGGGACGAATTTAGATATTAAAAAGCGACATGAGATTTTAGAGACTATTAATAGTTATGCTAAAATGCCTGAAAAATATCCGAAATACGATAATTATGACGCTATAAATGTGGATAAAACTATTGATATTCCTATGGATTATGACGGAGTAATGGGAGTGCCGATTACATTTCTAGATATTCATAATCCAAAGCAGTTTGATATTGTGGCTTTAGGAAATTCTAGAGACAACTTTACACCAATAAAAGATTATATAAATCCAAAAAAACATTTAAAAAATGGTTCAGTTGTCAATGGAGGAGCAATAAATTGTGTATTAACATTAGAAACTGATAAATTGCCACTCAACCAAATTTATTATACTAGTGAAAATAGCAAATACTTATTGCCACCTTATGCACGAATTCTTATTAGACGAAAGGAAAGCAAATGAAGATAGAATTACAAAAAATAAAAATTAAAGATTTAATTAAAGGTTATGAACGAGATGAGGAAAGCGGAGCGGTTTTTGGATATAATAAAAATCTTAATATTCGCCCTCCTTATCAAAGAGAATTTGTCTATAAAGATAAACAACGAGACGAAGTAATTCGCACAATTTTTAAAGGCTTCCCGCTAAATTCTATTTATTGGGTAAAAAACGACAAGAATTCTTACGAAGTTCTTGACGGACAACAACGCACAATTAGTATTTGCGATTATCATAAAAGCGATTTTATAGTTGATAGGCAATATTTTCACACTCTCGTAGAAGATAAAAAAGAAAAATTTTTAAATTATGAACTTATGATATATGTTTGCGAGGGAGAGGATAGCGAAAAATTAGAATGGTTTAGAGTAATCAATATTGCGGGCGTTACGCTCACAGACCAAGAACTACGAAACGCCGTGTATGTTAGCGCGTGGCTCAGTGATGCAAAAAAGCGATTTAGCAAACGAAACTCGCTCGCGGAGAAAAAAGGCGGAAAATATTTAAAAGGCGATAGTTTGAGGCAGGAATTTTTGGAGAGCGCGATTGCTTGGATAGTTGGCAAACGAGACGATAAGGCAATTTGCGAATATATGGCAAAAAATTCTAAAGATTCTAAAAATTCGGACGAGTTATGGGGATATTTTTGCGCGGTAATAGATTGGGTTGAAATGAAATTTCCAAAGTATCGTAAAGAAATGAAAGGGCTTGAATGGGGATTTTTATATAATCAATATAAAGATAAGAAATTGGACGCCGCCGAACTTGAAAACAAAATTGCAAAATTAATGCAAGATAGCGAAGTGCAAAAGAAAAGCGGAATTTACGAATATTTATTAAGCGGAGATGAAAAGCATTTAAACTTGAGAGCGTTTGACGATAATATTAAACGCGAAGTTTACGAAAAACAAAAAGGAATTTGCGCGAATAAAAAATGTCCTAATGCGGGCAAAAAATTTGAAATAGAAGAGATGGAATCCGACCATATAAAAGCTTGGAGTAAAGGCGGTAAAACTATACTTGAAAATTGTCAAATGCTTTGTCGCGAATGTAAT
>CAKVCG010000089.1 GCA_934725525.1 uncultured Brachyspira sp.
TTTCTTTTTCTTAAATCCGACAAAACATATTTAATATCATGAAATATAGAATAACCCGCGCTTTTATCTTCTCCGCTGACAATATAATAATGAGAGCTTATGAGTATGTCTCGCAAACTGTCGAAATCGGTTTTCCATTGCGGGTCTTCTTCGTTTATATTGTAATATTTTTTCTTAAAATTATTCCAATCAATCATAAATCTTTCAACGCTCGATTTTATATTTTGATTGTTTCTAATATCGAGCAAAGTTTCTATATAAGACTTATCCAAATAAGACATATCTTCGAGTAAATTATCTTTTTCTTTTTTGCATGAATAAATAAAAAAAGAAATTAAAAAAACTGGAAATAAAATTAATGTCGTTTTAATATTCAATTATATCTCCGTTTATTATTGATTATTTTATAAAACAATGTATTATAAATAAATTATGAAAAAAAACAAGTTGTATTTTATTTTTACTATTTCAATAATTTTATTAAATATTTTTTCTTGCAAAAATAATAATTTAAAAAAAGGAATTCTATATTCAAAATCGAATAGCAATTTAAGTTTTGAAGCGAGCAAAGAAAAAGCGATAAATCAAATCTATTTTTATATTGCAAATCGAATGGCGAATACGATAAACAGAGAAGATTATAATATAGTCGCTTTCGCATTAAAAGAAGATAATTTAATTGATTTTGAAAAAGACGCTATTATAAAAGAATACAAAAAAGAAGATAATTTTTTTACCGAAATAAAAATTGAAGACGCAAAATTATATCAAAAAATTATTCAAAGTTTGGAGAAAATGAAAAAAGAAGGACAAATTGGCGCAACCGTTAGGGCGAACGCTTCCATTGAAATTTCCGAAACGGCAAGATTAAACGCTTATACGAGACAAACTCTCACTCAAAACGCGTTAAAAAGAGCGCATGAATCTTTATATAAAATATTGATTGAAAGCGGAATTGACGCAAACAAATCGGCGGAGTTAACGAATAAAGCTTATATAATTGAAGAAAGTTATAGCGCAAACGATTATAATGTAGTAATTGAAACCGAAATAAATTAAATTAATTTTTTTAAAATAGATTTAATAAAAATAAAATTATAATAAATTTATCGGCAATTCCAAAACTCTAACCGCATTTTCCAAAGCCGCTTGCATAATATCTTCTTTATTTTCTTTTCTCACTTCCGACAAAACTTCAACGATATACGGAATAAACGAAGGTTCGTTCGCTCGTCCTCTCACTTTTTGCGGAGTCAAATATGGAGAATCTGTTTCAATCGTAAACATATCTTTTGGAACATATTTTGCCGCTTCTCTGATAAAATCGTTTTTAAGATAAGTCACCGCTCCCGAAAAAGAAAGAGTATAGCCTAAATCCAACGCTATTTTAGCCTCTTCGACATTTCCGCTGAAACAATGGAATAATCCTCTTTTTGGAATATCCGCTTCTTTTAAAACTTGAAATGTGTCTTTAAATGCGTCTCTGCTGTGAATCAAAATCGGCAAATCGACTCTTTTTGCAACTTCGCATAACTCTCTAAAAAAATCTTTCTGTTCTTTTTTATTTTTCGAGTTATGATAATAATCGAGTCCAATCTCTCCGACCGCGTAAACGGATTTTTTCTTTAATTTATTTTTATTCAAAGTTTTTATTTTTAATTCAAAAGTTTTTATTGTATGTTCGTTATTTTCGCTCGAATAATCGGGATAATATCCTATGCTTAAAAAAACTCCTTCCGCTTCGGACAATATAAACATTCTTTCGTCAATATCGCTTGGATGAACTCCAATATCGAGGAAATATAATATTCCCGATTTATTTGCTCTTTCTAAAACTTCTTTTAATTCTTTGCTCTTTTTTGATATTAATGTAAGATGGCAATGGCTGTCTATCATTTTTACTCCAAATTATTTTTAATTTTTATTCTTTTAAATTATCGCCCGAAAGAACATGAAAATGAACATGAAATACCGACTGTCCCGCTCCTTTACCGCAATTATTTACTATTCTAAAAGACGATAAATTCCGCTCTTTGGCGACTTCTTTTATAGTTTCAAAAATTTTATTCGTATAAAATTCATCCGTTTCCGTAATATCTTTAAAATGTTTTTTCGGAACTACCAATAAATGAACTTTCGCCTTCGGATGCAAATCGGCAAAAACAATGCAATATTCGTTTTCTTTTATAAACTTGGTAGGAATTTCTCCTTTAATTATTTTACAAAAAATGCAATCTTTATCGTAATCGTTTGACATAAATTAATCCTTTGTTTTATTTTATATTCTAATTAAATTTTAAATTAATATTGGCATAGTATAAATTAGAATTAAAAATTAGTCTATATATTGAAACTAATAAAAAATAAAATATAATTATTATTAATCAAATTAAAATAAAAAATAATTAAGGAAAATAAATGTTTGATTCTCCCGTAATTTTGGCTTTATTCGGAGGACTAATAACTTGGACTTTTACGAGTTTGGGTTCGGCTTTGGTGTTTATTTTTTTCTCCGAAATCAAACCGAAAGTTTTGGCGACTATGTATGGATTTGCCGCTGGAGTAATGACTGCCGCAAGTTTTTGGTCTCTACTCGCTCCATCGATAGAATTATCTTCAAAAATGGATTTGCCTAAATGGATTATTCCCGTCTGCGGATTTCTGCTCGGAAGTTTTTTTATTTGGATTTTGGATAAAGTTATGCCTCATATTCATATAGTGAACGGACATGAAGAAAAAGAAGGTCCAAAAATTCAATTATCTAAAAGCATATTATTATTTCTTGCGATAACATTGCATAATATTCCCGAAGGTTTGGCTGTCGGCGTAACTTTCGGAGCTTTTTCTATAGGACAAAGCGGTATAACTTTAGCGGCGGCTATGGCTTTAACTCTTGGAATTGGATTGCAAAATTTTCCCGAAGGAGCCGCGGTTTCTTTGCCATTAAAAACTTCGGGGTTTTCAAAATTAAAAGCTTTCGCGTTAGGCTCGTTATCGGGCTTGGTAGAACCTTTGGCTGCCGTCCTCGGAGCATTAACCGTCACAAAATTGACTTTAATTTTACCCGTCTCATTATCATTTTCCGCGGGCGCTATGATTTATGTAGTCATAGAAGAGCTTGTTCCCGAAGCCATTGCGGACGAACATAATCATTTTGGAGTTTTCGGATTTATATTCGGTTTTGCGGTAATGATGATTTTGGATATAGCTTTGAATTAGTTTAACAGTAAGTAAATTAAAATAAAAGTTAATATATGGAGGAGCGTTAATTAAAAAAGATTAATTAAAAAAGGATTTATTATGACGGAGATTATAAATAATTATCTTAATTCTATAAAGGATATGAGCGAAAAAGATAAAGAACATACGCATCGCTCGGCTTTACAAATTTTATTAAACGAAATTAAAGACGCTACGGGAAATGGGAGAATTAAAATAATCCATGAACCGAATAACGACAAAGAAGGAAGAGGAGCGCCCGATTTTAGATTTGAAATAAATTCTTTAATTTTGGGTTATATTGAAAATAAAAGAGTAAACGCAAATTTGGAAGAGATTATTAAAAGCGAACAGATTAAAAAATATTTAGAATTAAGCGACAATATTATAATTACGGATTATTTAAGATTTATAAGAATTGATAAAAATGGAAATATAACTTCCGAAGTTAGATTATGTGAATTGAGCGAATTGAAAAATTATAATAAGGCTTTTATGCAATCTAAACAATTAAATTTAAAAGAAAAGGCAAATAAACTTTTTGAAATTTTTAAATTATTTTTATCTCATAAACCTAAACAAATAAATAGCACTAAAGAATTCGCTAACGCTTTGGCTGAAAGAACTAAATTATTAAAAAATAGTCTGCTTGAAATGGAAGGAAACGAAAGAGTAAAAGCTTTATACGACATTTTTAAAAATACGATTTATTCTAAAATAGATTATGCCGATTTTTGCGACAACTTCGCTCAAACTTTAACTTACAGTTTATTTTTGGCAAAGTTAAACGCTAACGGAGAGAAAATAGATTTATATAATTTGACTAAATTTATACCGAAATCTTTTCCGCTTATTAGGGCAATGAGTAAATTTTTGCAGGATTTAAAAGAAGTAGACGATAAAAATTTAAAAACTATAGATTGGCTTTTAATTGAAATAGTAAATATAAATAATAATATAGACGAAAAATTGATAATTGAAGAATTAAATAAATTTTCATTAGATAAAAATTTAAAACTCATTATGAATAAAGACCCTTATATGCATTTTTATGAAACTTTTTTGTCTTATTATAATCCCGAACTTCGAGAAAAAAGAGGAGTTTATTATACTCCGCAAAGCGTGGTTGATTTTATAATTAATTCTATTGATTTGATTTTGAAGAAAGATTTTAATAAAGTTAAAGGTTTTGGAGACGCTTTAAATCAAAAAGATTCTATAACGCTTTTAGATTTTGCAACGGGAACGGGAACATTTTTACTAGATTCTTTTAGAAAGGCTTTAAGTTATTACGATAAAAATTCCGCAAAATATAAACCTGAAGAGTTAATAAATAAATTCTACGGTTTTGAGTTTATGATAGCGCCATATACAATAGCTCATTTGAAATTATCTCAAACATTGAAAGAAGAATTTAATTATACTTTGGATGATAATGAAAGATTAAATATATTTTTAACCAACACTTTAGAAACTATAAACATTAAAGAAGAGAAAGAAAAATTTTCAATATTAGTAGATTTGATAAAGGAAACGGAACGCGCTCAAGAAACTAAAGATAAAAATATTTTAATAATTACGGGAAATCCGCCATATAGCGGAGCGAGCGCAAATAAAGGAATTTTTGAAGAAGAGATAAGAAGCGAATATAAAGATAGTTTGGAAAAAGAACCTTTGGCTATAATACGAAACGGAAAAATTGAAAAAGAAAAAAATCCTAAATGGCTTTTAGACGATTATGTCAAGTTTATAAGATTTGCCGAAATGAAATTAAATAAACAAAAAGAATGCGGAATATTCGGCTTTATTTCAAATAATTCTTTTTTGGATAATCCGACTTTTAGAGGAATGCGTTATAGTTTGTTAAAAAGTTTCGATAAAATATATATTTTAGATTTGCATGGAAATGTTAGGAAAAAAGAAATTTCGCCTGACGGCTCTAAAGACGAAAATGTTTTTGATATAATGCAAGGCGTGAGTATAAATATTTTTGTTAGATATTCTAATTCGTCATTGCGAGAGCGAAGCCGAAGCAATTCAAACAAAATAGATTGCCACGCCTCTAAAGAGGCTCGCAATGACAATATTTATTCCAATTCGGATAATAGCAATTTGGCTAAAGTTTATCACTATGATTTATTTGGAAAGAGAGAAGATAAATATAAATTCTTATTCGATAATAATTTGGATAATATAGAATGGAAAGAATTAAAATTTGAAGCGCCGTTTTTCTTATTTATTCCGCAAAATGAAATTATAAAAAGCGAATACGACAGAGGAATAAGCGTAAAGGATATGTTTAGAATTTCAAGCACAGGTATTTGCTCTCAAAGAGATAGCGTGGTTATTCATAAAACAAAAGAAAGCGTTAAAGAAATAATTAAAGATTTTTGCAATCTGTCTAAAGAAGAAAATATTAGAAAATACAAAATTGAAAAAGACGGGAGAGATTGGCAAATTCAACTTGCAATTGATTCGATAAAGAAATCAGAATTAAATAAAAACGGAGTAATAATACAAATAAATTATCGTCCGTTTGATTTTTATTGGACTTATTATAATGGAGAAGCTAAAGGTTTTATGGCTTATCCAAGAACCGAAGTAATGCAACATTTCTTACGGTCTATTGCGAGGGCAAAGCCCGAAGCAATCCAAAATATAGATTGCCACGCCGACAAGTCGGCTCGCAATGACAATAATATAGGCTTAATTGTAACAAGGCAAACTCAAGCTATTGGAGATAATGAATTTAATACAGTTTTTATAAGCGATAAAATTGTAGATATAAATTTTTATCGTAGAGGTGGAGAACTAATTTGTCCGCTTTATATTTACGATACAGAGAATGTGAGAAAAATTTTGAGAGAAGAAAATGAAGAAGTTGGAGGAATGTTCGAGGATATTAAACATTTTGAAAATAAAGTAAGAATTGAAAATTTTACGCCGAAGTTTAGAAAATTTATAAACGAAAAATACGGAGAGATAAAACCCGAAGAAATTTTAGGTTATATTTACGCTATTTTATTTCATAAAGAATATAGAAAAAAATATTTCGACTTTTTGAAAATCGATTTTCCAAAAATTCCATTTGTCGAAAGTAAAGATTATTTTTTGAAATTCGCAAAATTGGGAGAGGAGCTTTATAATTTGCATTTGGGAAATTTGAAAATACAAAAAGAAGTAGGCGAGCCAATGTTTAAGGATAATAAAAATAAAAATGAGAAAATCGTAAAAGCAATTTATAATGAAAACGAAAAAGATTTATTCGTTAATGAAAGTTTATATTTTAAAAATGTAGATAAAGAAGTTTGGGAATATAAAATCGGCGGTTATCAAGTTTTGGATAAATATTTAAAGTCGCATAAAAATGAAAATATTGATTATGAGCATTTTGAAAATGTGATAAAAATTTTAACGCATTCTATTGAGATAGAAGCGGAAATTTCAGAGTTGGATTTTTTATTATAATTTATATTCCCTACAAAGTAGAATCTATTTGTCAATTTTTTAAACAAATTAATAAATATAATTGAAAAATATCTTATATATTGTAAAATGTATAAACAATTATTTTAATCGGGGGAATAAATGAAACATACTTTAGGAGGGAATTATAATCCTAAAAATATTGAAGAAAAATTATATTGCTTTTGGAAAGAGAGCGG
>CAKVCG010000090.1 GCA_934725525.1 uncultured Brachyspira sp.
TTATTATTGAGTTTAAACTCTCCGTTTATAATTCTGTTTGCAACTCTGCCAACCGAAGAGCCGATATAATCATGCGCCTTCAAATAAAAATCGTAATTGTCGCTTCCGAAAGACGCTTGAATTTCGTTATTATTTTTATCTTTTATGAAAACTCCCGTAATCGAAGCGCCGATGTCGGTTAATTTTAATATCATCCCGTTTTTATTTTTTAATTCGTATAATAAATATTTTTCGCCAAAATTTTTAATTTGCATAATTTTCCTTTTTTATAATTTATTTTTATTATTTATTATAATTATAAACCGTAATTAGTCAATGAAAAATACTTGACATATTTTCCAACTCATGCTACAATTTATAAAAATTATTAAAGTTAATAAACAATAATGTATAAAAATATGATAAATAACAAATACTGTAAATTTGTTAAGCAAAGCAAAGCCATATATTATATATTTTAATTTATAATTATTTTAAATTTTTATTTCAAAAATATTTTTTAAATTTAGTTAAATCTTTTTTAACTTTAATCAAATTTAATTTTGATAGCTTATCAAGAAAAATAAAAATTTCTTGTTTAGTTATAAATAAAAATTCATTTTTAAGGATAACATCATGAAAAAAGTTTTATTATTTTTATTTTTAATCAATTTATCGTTATTTGCTCAAAGTTCTTATTATACTTCTATAGAGGGTTTATATGGATACGCTGGCAATGTTTCCGCAGATTTTGTTTTAATCACCTATGAAGGAAATAATGAGTTTTCGGTAGGCGTAGGAGGTTTCAATCTTCGGTTGGGTATTGCATTGTTTAGTCTAAAAGGCAGATATAGTCGTTTTAGCGATAGAATACAATGCGTTGATTATGAGACTATGGAAGAAACTTACGGATACGATGCTGAACCTTACAGATTAACGATACATATTATAAATGAAAGTTATATTAGAGTTGAGGACAATCAAGAATATTTGCGTTCGATTGACCAGCCTTACCCTAAAATGGATAAATTAATATATAACGGCAGATACGAAAAAATAGAATAAGATTTTGACTGTAAACAAAGGAGTTAATTATGTTTGATTATTTTTATTATTATCCATTTCCATTATTTTTAAATCCGATGTTTAGTCTTGTTCTAATAGTAATTCTTGCTATTATTACTCCGTATATTATTATATTGGCAAATAAAGATAAAGATTATAAAAACAAAAAACTTTTTATAGTTTATGAAAAAGCTATTAATATACTATCATTTTTACATACAATATTAACATTAATATTTATTATTATAAGTATTTTAGCGTATAGATATGGATTAATTTTTTTAAGTTTGATTATTGGAGGAGTAGGCATAGCTATCATATACGGAATTTGCTATATTTTAGAAAAGAATAATATTTCTATAGTTAAACCAAATATAAATAAAATATCTATGATGAAAATAATATTATATGCGATAGCTCCTATATGCTTAATCGGATTATCTATATTTATTTTTAATAATAGAGATTTTGATATTAATCCAGAATTATCTATTTTATTAATAATAGCTTTAGTTTTACTATCTATATTTTTATTACTTTATTTTTCAGCTATTATAATAAATTCAAAATTAAACAAAATAATTAAAAATTCAAACGAACCTAAAACGACTAAAAAGGATAATGATTACAATATATAAACAAAATACAAATTATTTATTTTTAAGGAGAAAAACAATGATTAAAAAAATAATACTCATAATTATTTTAATTTTAAGTTTCTATATGGCGTCTTGTATGCGAAAGTCATTTAAACTAAATATTGATAGCTATGAATATGTGATAACGACAAATAATATTAACGACACTTTTAAGGCTATTATAGACAATGAAATATACGATATGACGCCTTTAATTTACGCTTCCTATTCGGGCAATCTTCCTTTGGCTAAATTCTCGGTAGAAAACGGAGCGAATATTAATCTAAAAGACGAAAACGGAACTATGGCTTTAATAATGGCTACGACTAACGGGAATTTAAATATAATCAAATATTTATCGGATGAAAGGGGATTGGAGATTAACGCCCAAGACGATAATGAAAAGACAGCTTTAATGTATGCGTCAATGAGCGGAAATTTGGAAATTGTAAAATATTTGGTAGAAGAGAGAAGGGTAGATATGAATGTTAAAGATAGTCAAGGACATAACGCTTTCATTCTTGCCATAATGGAAGGACATTTGGGAACAGTCAAATATTTTGTGGAAGAAAAAGGAATGGATATAAACGCTAAAGATAACGAAGGTTGGACTGCATTCATGCATGCCCCAGCTTTAGGACATTTAGAGGTTACTCAATATTTAGTGGAGAAAGGAGCAAATATAAACGCCAAAGATAATGACGGCTGGACTTCTTTAATATATGCCTCATATAACGGACATTTGGAAGTGGTAGAATATTTAATAGAAAACGGAGCTAATATTAATGATAAATGTAAATACGATGGGACTGCTTTAATGTATGCTTCATTAAATGGAAAGTTTGAAGTGGCTAAATATTTAATAGAAAATAAAGCGAATGTTGATATTAGAGCGAAAAGCGGAATGAACGCTTTAGATTTTGGTAAAAGATATGTAGATAATTTATTTAAAAAATAGATTTTTGAAATATAAATTTTTTATAATTAAATTAATCAAGGAGAAAAACAATGATTAAAAAACTAACTTTAATGACGATTTTATTATTAGGAAATATCGCATTTTCGCAAGAGCCGAAACTTATAGAAAAATATTTATTTGCAACTTTGAAAGGAAAAATTGACGATAGATACGATATAACAATGAATATAGAAATTTCGAAGGTTTCTTATTCTTGGACGGGCGAAACGAGTGGATATGTGAGCGGAAATTATTATTACGATAGATATGGAAAATATATTTATTTTATCGGATATATAGATAATAATTCCATAACTATTGAAGCGGATAAAGGCGGAGTTTTTAAATTTAAATTGGACAAAGCTACTTTAAATAATATTTTGGAATTAAAAACTTCTTCCAAAAAGATAACGATAAACGGGACTTTGGAAGGCAATTCAAAATCTTTTCCTTGCGTTATAAATAGCGTATCTCCTTTGGGCGGAAAATTAAGCGAAATGTTCGAGTATAGTATATCAGGTAGCGAATATGATTACAAAAATATTTTATATTCTCCGTTGGTAAATGTGTCTTATTTTGACAACGATATAAAGAAGATTGATATAAAAAATTTGAAAAATATTTACGAAAGAAAATTAAAAAAAGTTATAAATAATGAAACTTATAACTATTCCAACTGTTTTTCAGAAATTACTTATTTTGACGATAAAATATTATGCGTTAAAGATTTTCTTACTTCTTCATCGATTGAAGATTTATTTAATTATTCGGAAAATAGAGATTTGGAAGATTTATTTAATTATTCGGAAAATAGAGATTTGGAAGATTTATTATATAATTCGTCAAAACATGCAGATTTCTACGATTGTAATATTATATCGCTTGAAAGCGGGAAAAAGATAAATAATACTTTAGAAGATTTAGTAGATTATGATGAAAAATTTATTGAATTTTTAACAAAAGAATATAAAACTGAAATTAAAGGGCAGATGGATTTATTTAGAAATTTATATAACAATGAATCCGAACCAAAGGATGATTTTTATTTTCCAGATTATTTTGATTTTCAAAATGATTCCGATTTACCCGAACAGTCTGATAATTTATCGGAACAATCGTTTGATTTGCCAGAAGATATAAATAAATCTAAATTTATATTTAATAATGACGGAACTATAGATATAGATATTTATCCATTTCCTCCTATTGAAATGAAAAAATTAAAACCTTATATTAAAAAGGATAGTTTTTATAAATATTTGTTTAATTGAAAGATTATGAATAATAAAATATTTTATTAATAAAAAATAAGCTATGCAGATTTTAATATTTGTATAGTTTATTTTTATATAATTTGAAAATAATAAATATATTGATTTTTTTATATTCTAAATGTAAAATATTTAACGCTTATGTTTATTTTTTATTTTAAGGCGTAAAAATGAAAGATTTATTAATTGAGATTTTAGTCGAGGAAATACCGGCGGATTTCGCGTATCCCGCAAGTTTGAGTTTTAAGAAAATTATCGAAGAAACATTAAAAAATAACGGGCTTAATTTTAAGTCGATAACTTCTTTTACCACTCCAAGAAGATTGTCAATTTTAGTAGAAGAAGCGGAAGAAAAATCTAAAGACGATATTATAGAATCGAAAGGTCCTTTGCTTGAAAGCGCTATTAAAGACGGAGCATTAACAAAAGCTGGAGAAGGATTTTTGAAAGCGAATAATATCGAAATTAAAAATATAAACGATATAACGGAAAAAGAATCTTTCGACAAACCTTATTTAAAAGAATTAAACGGCAAAAAGTATATTTATGTAAAAAAAGAAAAAAAAGGAATCGAAATAAAAAAATTATTTGAAGAAAATTTGGAAAATATAATAGCGAGTATAGATTTCAAAAAGAAAATGCGATGGGGAGATAAAGATTTTGCGTTCGTTCGCCCGATAAGAAATGTTGTCGCTTTATTGGGAAACGAAATCATAAAAACTTCGGTTGCGGGAATAGAAACGAATAATAAAATCACGGGACATAGATTATTGTCTCCAGAATTCACGGAAATAAATAATCCAAAAGATTACGAGGAAATTTTACTTAAAAAACATGTTATAGTTTCGAGAGAAAAAAGATTAGAAAATATAATTAATCAACTTGAAAAAATCGAAAAAGAAAATAATTTTGAAGCGGTATCGAAAAAGAAAGTTTCGGAGATTGTTGTCGATTTGGTTGAAGAGCCTTATTTATTAACCGCCGAATTCGATTCTAAATTTTTGGAAGTTCCTAAAGAAGTTTTGACGAGCGAAATGATTGAACATCAAAAATATTTTCCATTAATGAAAAAAAACGGAGATTTGACTAATATATTTGTCATAACGGCAAATCAACCGAAAACTCCTCAAATAATATCTGGAAATATTAGAGTTTTGACGGCGCGACTTTCGGACGGAAGATTTTTGTATCAAGAAGATATTAAAAAAGGAATGGACGAAATGAACGGCAGACTTTCTATACTTATGTTTAGAAAGGAACTCGGAAGCGTTGCCGATAAAGTGGCGCGACTTGAAAGAAACGCTATAAGCTTGATAGTCGATTTGAATTATAACGAAGATAAAGACAATATTTTAAAAGCAATAAAATATATGAAAGCCGATTTGGTTAGCAATATGGTTTATCAATTTCCAGAACTTCAAGGAATAATGGGTTCTTATTTTGCAAAAGAAATGGGATTGGGCGAAAATGTGGCTACCGCTATTAAAGAACAATATAAACCGCTTTTTGCAACGGACGATATTCCTTCAAACGATACGGGAAAAGCGATTGCAATTTTAGATAAAATTGACAATATAGTCGCTGGTTTTTATGTCGGCGATATTCCGACAGGCTCTCAAGACCCGAATGCTTTGAGAAGGCAAGCGCTTGGAATAATAAATATTTTAGTTAAATCCAAAAAACATATAAGTTTGAAAAAGTTGATTGAAGAGGCGATTAACTCGATGCCTAAAGAAGCGAAAAATAATAAAAGCGAAAATTTGGTTAATGATATATTCGACTTTTTTAAATCGCGCTTTGAAAACGATTTGCATTTTTCTAAAGATTCGATTTCTGGAGTTCTTTCTACGGAAATTGACGATATATACGACGCTTATTTGAAAATCTCGGCGATTGACGAGTTTAGAAAGAAAAACGAAGAATTATTCGCAAATCTTTTGCTTGTCTTTAAGAGAGTGAAAAATATAATAAAATCTTCGCATACTTTGATTTTTGAAGAATCGATTTTGGAAGAAAAAGCGGAAAGAGAATTATATAAAATCTATAAAGAAAAAGAAATTCAAATAAAAAAACTTATAGAAAATAAAGAATACGAAAAAACATTTTCCACGCTTTCGAGTTTATACGAGCCTTTGGATAATTTCTTTAAAGAGATTATGGTTATGGCGGACGATGAAAAATTGAAAAACAATAGAATCGCTTTGCTTTCTTTGGTTGATAAAATATTTAAGAATATGCTTGATTTTTCAAGTTTGATTAAATAAAGATTAATTTTTCTTTATATAGATTATAGGTTTTTAATTATGTCTACGCATCAAATAGAAGAATATTATAACAAAATAGAAGACGCTAAAAAGAGCGGAGTGGATAACGAACAGAATATAAGAGAATATTTTTACGAACTCTTAAAAAATTATACGAATTCGCAAAATCTTAAAATTGAAAGAGAAACTAAAGAATTTGTTTTTGAAAACGGACAGAAGAAAAATATATTTCTTGACGGCAGAATAAAAAAAGAAAATATGGTTATAGGTTGGATTGAGAATAAAGACGCAAAAGACGATTTGAATAGAGAGATTAAAAATAAAAAAGAAAAACAATATCCTTTGCTTAATACAATATTTGAAAATTCAAAAGAGCTTGTTTTATTTCAAGATGGTAAAGAAGTTATAAGAGTAAATATGTCTAAAAGCGAAGAGCTTGATAAAGTTTTAATTAAATTCGTTAGTTTTAGACCTGAAGAATATAAAAAATTTCAAGACGCATTTAATAATTTGAAAAGAATACTTCCCGACCTTGCCAAAGATTTGAGAGAATTTTTTAAAGAAGAGAAAAAGATTAATAAAAAATTTAAAGAGAATTTAAAAGAGTTTACGAAAAAGTGCCAATTAAGTATAAACAATAATATAACCGAAGAGCTTGCAATTGAAATGATAATTCAGCATATGCTAACAAGAGATAT
>CAKVCG010000091.1 GCA_934725525.1 uncultured Brachyspira sp.
TAATCGCTAACGCGCTTTTTGAAAATGGAGTGGCAAGCGCGACTATAGTATCTTTTAAATCGTATTCGTTCATTTTATTTATTATTAATATTTTTAATTCTTTTAATTATTACTTACAAAATTATTTGAAATAATATTTTTCTTTTTCAATTTCTTTTCTTCTTTTTCTTTAAGTTTCAAAATATCATGCAAATTTCCGTTTTCGATTATATAATCTTTGCAAAAATCATAATCTTCTTTCATTGTTTCTATTTTTGGAATTTGTTTTGCAAATTTAACATAGTCCGAATTTTTAAGCATATTTATTATATATTCGCTTTTTGTAAATTCGTTTTCGTCAAACAGATTATTAACTTCGCTTGTCGTCATATCCTCTATATTAAATGAAAATCTTTTCGTTAAATATCTTTTAAAAATAAAAGTTAATTCAAAATAATATTCGGCACATTTTTTTTCGTTAAAATAAATTTTGTAATCTAAATTTTTTAAATCGTTCAAAGCCTCTTCGTCTTCTTTTATAATCGCCTTCTCGTTAAATTTTCTCTCTAAATATTTAATTATAAAAAATATTAAAATTATTAAGGCAAAAATTAAAAACGCCGCCGCCAAAATTATCACCCATACATATCGAGGCATTGGAATTGAAACCGTTGATTTCATTGGAGGCAAAACTTCGCCGTCAGAAAAAGAATAAACTAAAATATTAATGTCGTCTCCGTTTAATTCTTTATATTGATTATTATATTCGTAAGCAATCTTAAAAGGAAAAATCACAAACTGCCCGATGTCGTAAAAACCGATTCTATATTTTATGATTCTCTCTTTATAATTTCCGATATTTTTCGTTTCGTTTTGAACTTCTATTATTCTCGATTGATTTTCTCTTTCGTCAAATGAAATATCTTCAAATTGATAATCGATTTCGTTTTTTGAAATAATCCTAACTTCGTAAATTATATCGTCTCCTATCGTTATATTTAAAGAAGACACTTTTGTTTTTGCCGACACATTAGTTCCGTTTTCAATTTTATTCAAATTCAAACATGAAATAAATAAATTAAAAGAAAATAATAAAATAATTTTTATAAATATAATTTTTTTTGAATTTTTCATGAAATTAAATTTATCCTATATAATCGACTGCCTTCTTCCGTCATTTCAATTTCAAGCTCGTAATAAGGTTTATCAAAATAATTTTCAAATTTATCTCCCCATTCAATCATTGTAATTCCGCTTTCTTTGATTTTATCTTTAAATCCTATATTATCCAATTCCTCTTCAGAAGAAAGTCTATAAAGGTCGACATGTCTTAATATCGTTTCCTCGCCTTTAAGAATTATATCATATTCGTTTATTAATGTAAAAGAAGGACTGCTTATAATGTCCTCGCTTTTTAGCGCTTTGGCAAATATTCTCGCAAAAGTAGTTTTTCCAAATCCCAAATTCCCTTTCATTATTATCAAATCGCCGTTTTTTATAATATCGCGTAAAAAAGACGCTATTTCGTTTATGTTTTCAATATTTGATTTTTTAGTTAAAATATTTTCTTTCATAGTTTATTGATTATATAGTTTATAAAATAAATTATCAATTTGATTTTATAATAGTTAAAATATTACTATTGACAATAATAAAATTTTTTAATATAATAAAATTATAATATTTTAAGGAGTTGATTATGTCAATTTATACAATAGCGGAAATTGATTTATCTACTTTGAAAAATAATATGAATATAATATCCTCTATTACTCATGGAGCTAAACTTCTTAATGTTTTAAAAGCAAACGCTTATGGACATGGAATAATCGAAATAGCGAAAGCGTCGGAAAAATTCAAAGTTGACGCCATTGGGGTTGCAACCGTAGAAGAAGGAGTAAAAATAAGAAAAAGCGGAGTTAAAGTTCCGATTATAGTTTTATTTCAACACTTCAAATCAGAATCCGAAGAAATTTGCAAATATAATTTGATTCCTATAATAAGTAATGACGAATGTTTACCTTATTATGAAAAATATATGGAAAGGTATCGAGGTTCTTTAAAAATTCATGTATATATAAAAGTGGATACGGGTTTGAATAGAATGGGAGCTAAACCAGAAGAAGTATTGGATTTAGCAAAAAAGGTTTTATCATGTAAAAATTTAGTTTTAGAAGGAATAAACACTCATTATGCGGCCGCAGATATGAAAGATTCTGCAGGAAAGGACTTTACAAGAAAGCAGATAAAAACTTTCAATGAAGTTATAAATAATCTAAAGTCAAATAAAATAAAAATAAATACTATTCATAGCGCTAATTCCGCCTCTATATTGTCGTATGAGGAAACATTTTTTGACATGGTTAGAGCAGGGATAACTTTGTATGGCTATCCTCCAGTAGATACAAATATGAATATAAAACCGTTTATGGAAGTAAAATCAAAAGTTGTTCTTACAAAAAAATTAAAAAAGGGAGAATCCGTTTCTTACGGTATGACTTGGAAAGCGAATAAAGACACAAAAATAGCTTTAATCCCTATAGGTTATGCGGACGGAATTCCGAGAAAACTATCGAATAATTGGGAAGTTAAAATCAATAACAAATATTATCCCGTTAGAGGAAGAATTTGCATGGATTTAACTATAGTTGAAATATTCAACGACAAAGTAAAAGTAGAAGACGATGTTTTGATATTCGGAAACGATAAAAAACTTAACGCGGAAACTATGGCTAAAAAAATAGAAACTATACCGCATGAAATTTTGGTAAGAATAGGAGAAAGAGTTAGAAGAGTATATAAAGATTAATATTAACTTATTAATTTTATATAAATATAATATATCATGGAGGTTCGATTATGCAAATAATAGAACAAATCAATGGCGCTATCAATAATTTTATCTGGGGACCGGTAATGTTGGTCTTATTGGTTGGAACGGGAATATTCTTAACGATAAGAATAAATTTTTTCCAAGTAAGCCATATAGGATTATGGATGAAGGGAACTTTTGGAGCGATGTTCAAAAAGCATACCGATGATGTGAATATTACTCCGTTTCAAGCGGTAAGCACGGCATTGGCAAGCACAGTCGGAACGGGAAATATAGTAGGGGTTACTACGGCTATAGTTTCTGGCGGTCCGGGAGCTTTATTTTGGATGTGGTTTGCGGCTTTCTTTGGAATGGTGACAAAATATTCGGAAGTTTTGCTTGCGATAAAGTATAGAGAAAAAGATGCGGACGGAAAACATTTTGGCGGTCCAATGTATTATTTGAGTAAAGGAGCGAATTTGCCTTGGCTTGGAACTTTATTCGCCGTATTTGCGACTTTGGCATGTTTTGGAATAGGAAATTTGACTCAAATTAACGCTATGGCAAGTGTCGTTAAACAAAATTTTAATGTTAATACAATATATACGGGCATAGCCGTTACGATTGTAGTCGCTATTATAATAGTCGGGGGCATAAAAAGAATTGGCTCGGTAGCGGAAAAATTAGTTCCTTTAATGTGCTTATTATATTTGGTATGCGGAATCATAATAATAATTATTAATCTTGATAAAATTCCGGGAGTTTTTGAACTCGTATTTTCCAACGCTTTTTCTTTCAAACAAGTCGGCGCGGGTTTTATGGGATACGCTATAACTATGGGAATGAGATACGGTTTTGCAAGAGGAATTTTCTCAAACGAAGCTGGAATGGGTTCCGCTCCTATGGCGCATGCTTCTTCAAATAGCAAAAATCCTGTAGAGCAGGCTATGTGGGGAATATTTGAAGTATTTGTAGACACTTTTTTGGTATGTTCCATAACTGGAATAGTCGCTATCATGAATTTAAACTTGACGGAACAGGGTCTTGCGGGAGCGCCTTTAATTTCCGAAGCGTTCAGAGTGTCTATGCCAAGCGATTTCGGTTCGATAGTATTAACCGTAGCTTTATTCCTTTTTGCGTTTACGACTCTTGTAGGCTGGTCTCATTATGGAACTGTAAGTTTAGGATATTTGACTAAAAACAATAAAACTGCGGAATTAATATTTAAAATAATATTCATAATAGTAATCGTAATAGGTTCAGTAAGCGAACTAGAATTGGTATGGAATATTGCCGACACTTTAAACGGCTTGATGGCTATACCGAATTTGATAGGACTTTTGATACTTTCTCCTGTAATAATTAAAACCACAAGAGAATATTTAAAAGACCCAAATTCCGTTGAAATGAAAGATTAAATGGAAAATAAAACGAACAAAAGCCTCGTTATAATAACGGGGCTTTATTTTTAATAATTAATTATATATCCTAAAATCCATCTCTGGAAATATATCGTCTCGCCATTCCAATTTGCTTAACCATTCTTCGTTTAAATCTCTGTTTTTAATGGCGTAATATAAATCGGTAAATCTTTTCAAATATAATTTTGTAGTATTAACGGCATATTCTACCATAGTTCCCGTATGCATTATAAAAGCCCAATCGCTGCTTTGAGCAAGCAAAAGTTCTCTCGCCGCTTGATTTAAAGCTCTTTCATAAAGTCCCGTTTCATTATAATAATCACGAGCAAGTTCAATCATTCTTTCTGCAGCTTTATGCAAATGTCTATATATCCAACCGTTAGTTCCGTTAAGCCAAACTTCTCCGTATCCGTTCGCTCCCCAACTCGACATTGAAGGCATAGATATTTGATTTACGGGATGCCTTTCTAAATATTCTTTAGGCGTTATAGTTTCTATTATATTTTGGTCGAAATGAATTTTCCTCATTAAGAATTCTATAAACATAGGTCCTTCATACCACCAATGTCCAAATAATTCCGCATCATAAGGCGAAACTATAATTGGCGGTCTATCCATAACGGAAGCCAAATATTCAATCTGCTTTTCTCTATTAAACATAAAATTGCCCGAATGCTCTCCCGCAGCGTCCATAGCGGCTTCAGGATTATAAGGTTCTTTCGGACAATCTTTTCCCGTAATTCTATAATATTTAATTCCCGTATTTTTTCTTAAACCGTTGCTTTGAATAAAATCTTTGATATATTCAAAAGGCAAATCGTAACCTATATCTCTGTAAAATTCTCTATATCTAAAATCGCCTGGATAACCGACTTCAGCGCTCCAAACGCTTCTTGAACTTTCAATATCCCGTCCAAATGCTGCGACTCTACTTTCTCTCGAACAATATAAAGGAGCATAAACTCCATATTTTGGCACTTTATCGGCATGCATTATTCCATGTGTGTCGACAAAGAAATATTTAATTCCGTTATTTGCTAAATGTTTTTCAAGTCCTGGAAAAAATCCGCATTCGCCAAGCCATATTCCCGTAGGTTTTCTGCCTAAATGTCTTTCATGAGTTTTAACCGCCATTCTTAATTGCGCTTCTATGGCGTTAGGATATTCCTGCATAAAAGGAAAAAATCCATGCGTAGCGCCGCAAGTTATTATTTCCAAATTTCCTCTTTCCAAAAAATATCTGAAACCGTTTAAAAGATTTTTGCCGTATTTATAAACGAATATATCTCTTATTCTATAAAATTTATCTCTGTAAACTTCCGCCGTATGGTGAAAATTCGGATCCAAAGAAGTCCTTTCGCATTCCATTTCCGCCAATTTTATTAACTTCTCTATATATTCCACATATCTGTTTTGAAGAAGTTCGTTTGCAAACATATTCATAAGAGGAGGGGTGACGCTCATTGTAATTTTAAAATTCACACCATCATTAACAAGTCTATCGTAAGCGTCAAGCAAAGGTATATAAGTTTCCGTTATGGCTTCGTATAACCATTCTTCCTCTAAAAAATTTTCATGCTCGGGATGTCTCACATAAGGCAAATGAGCATGCAACACTAAAGCTAAATAGCCTTTCGACATTATACTATCCTTAAAATTATTTATATTGCTATTATATAAAATATATTAGTTAAATCAATGCCTTATTAAACAATTTGACAATATTTTTGAACGATAAAACTTTAAGATTTACATGACTGACAAATTCCTAAAAAAACAATATCATGCCTTATGATTTCCATGTTATTTTCTTTCGAGGCGATTTCGTCTAAAGACTTTTGATATTTCATAGGCATATCGAATAATTTTTTACATTTATCGCATTGAAAATGATAATGTTCTTCCGTTTTATGGTCGAACCGAACGGCGTCGTCTATTATAGATATTTTTTGTATATCTTTATTTTCCGAAAGTAAATTTAAATTTCTGTAAACTGTTCCCAAACTTATAGAGGGAAAATTTGGTTTTATATAATTATAAACTTCTTCCGAAGTGGGATGATTTTTCAATTCTCTAACGGCATTCAAAATAACCTGCTTTTGTATGGTGTTTCTCGTATTATTCATAATAATCCCATAATTATTAAAATTATTAAATAATTATTTATAATTGATAATTAATATTATTTAGTAATATATTATATTTTATAATATTTGTCAATATGTTAAAATATAGTATTAAAATTTTAATATATTTACATAAAAACGATTATAATATATTCTATTTATAATTATTAAGGTTCAATAAATATGATATACGATAACGATTTGATAAAATCCTCGCTTATTTCAATGAGAGAATTTTTGATTGATTTAAGAAGAGATATACATAAACATCCCGAATTAGGTTTTGAAGAAATTAGAACTATGGAAAGAATTTCTTCTATTCTTAAATCTTTGAATATAAAACATAAAACTAAAATTGCAAAAACTGGAATAATTGCCGACATTGAAGGAGAAGATAAAAATTTTACTATAGCTTTTAGAACGGATATGGACGCTCTTCCAATGGACGATTTAAAAACTTGCGAATATTCT
>CAKVCG010000092.1 GCA_934725525.1 uncultured Brachyspira sp.
TAATTATAATCTCAATTTTATTTATTCTGCCTGCAATAATAAGTTATAATATAATTAATTCAAATTATTTAATCGTAGTCGAACGCTCGAATTTATACAAAGGAGAAAGCGAAAGAGCCGATATAATTTCAATAATTAACGAAGGCGAAAAGTTTAGAATATTAAAAGAATATAGCAATTGGTATTATGTAAAAAACTCTTCTTTTTCAAAAGGTTGGATAAATAAATCGTTTGTAGAAAAAATATAAATAAAAAATCGATGAAAACGCTAAATAAGAAACCACTTGAGGCTAACCCTTACCACAGGAATACCGTTGGCGATAGGTGGACAGAAGTCCGAACGCTTAACAAAAATTTTTGAATATAAAATATAATAACTATAAATTTACTTATCGCTATTTTTGTAAAATGTTTGCCATCTCTATAGCGTTTATCATGCTTGTATGGTCGGCTATTCTTTTTTTAACTATATTAAAAGCTGTCCCATGGTCTACGGAAGTTCTTATAAAAGGAAGTCCAGCGGTAACATTTACTCCGCTTTCAAGCCCAAGCATTTTTATTGCAATATGTCCTTGGTCATGATACATAGCTATAACCATGTCAAACTCTCCCAAAGTCGCTCTGAGAAATACGGTATCTGGAGGTTCTGGTCCTATAATATTTACTCCTTCGGATTTAAGTTCATTTAAAGCTGGAATTATAATATCTATCTCTTCTTTTCCAAAAAGTCCGTTTTCTCCCGCATGAGGATTAAGTCCCGCTATAGCTATTTTAGGATTTTCTACTCCCAAAAGTTTAAGAAAATTACTCGCTATAATAGCGACATCTTTAATTCTTTCTTTAGATAAATTCTGTATGACATTTAAAAGGCTCGTATGCGTAGTAACATGTATAACTTTTAATTTAGGACTGCACAAAACCATTCCATACTTGCTAACATTTGACATACCAGCTAAAATTTCGGTATGCCCAGGATAATGATAACCCGCTAAAGCGAGAGCTTCTTTATTTAAGGGAGCGGTAACTATGCTTTTTATCTTTTTATCCAAAGCAAGATTAATTGCAAATTCAAGATATTTAAACGAAGCGTTTCCGCACTCTTTTTGAACTTTGCCTAATTCTATTTCGGGAAGTTCGGGATACGAGTCTATAACTGGTATAGTATTATCTTTATAATTATACTCGTCTATATAAGATATTTCCTCTATTTTTATTTTATTATCAAGTTTCATATCTTTAGCCGTTTCTTCCAATAATCTTTTACTTCCAGAAACAAGAAGTTTTGTATTTTTTATTCTATCGTCTAAAAACGATTTTATAATTACTTCGGGACCTATTCCTGCAGGGTCGCCCATAGTAATAACTATTATAGAATCTTTCATTTAAAATATTCTCCTTTTATTCAAATCAAAAAATAATTCTATTTATCATAAAATTTCATCACATCTAAATACAAATCCTCGTTTCCAAATCCGCCAGCTTTAGTGCCTATTTGTAAACAAGGATATTCCCCGTCCAAAATAATGCCGTAAGGAACTCCGTTTTCTATTTCTCCTAATATTTTAATTTCATTTGCATTAAATTCTCTAATAATATGTATAGCCGTATTTCCACCGCTCACAAACAAGGCTTTTATCCTCGTCCAACTCAAAATATATTTTATTAGCTTTGCGGTTAAATGCGATATATATTCTGGCATTTGCTCTTCGCTTATAGAATATTTTTCAGCATAAAATTTATTTTCTTCTCTATCTTCTTTTTTAATAGTAACAGATATTATAATATGCTTTTTTTGTTTTAAAGCAAATTCTATTTGCGCGTTTAAGTCTTTTTTAAGCTCTTCGATATTATTAGAAAAAAACAAATCTTTATTTATATCTATAATTTGAGCGTATTTATCGGATATTTTATTTAACTGAATTATAGATTTTGAAGAGAGAGAACCTGATACAAAACAAATAGGTAAAAAATCCCCAATATTATGCATAAGCGCATCCGCAAAACCCGCGCATCCCACGCATAATATTGTATCCAAATATTTATAAACTATTTTAGAAAGCGAAATTAAGTCCTCTTCTTTTTCGCCATCGCATATATAAACCACTTTTTTATTATTTTTCAAATCAGATTTAAATTCTTCTTCAAATTTTCCGTTTAGTATATTCTCTACTCCGACATTTTTTATATTATACGAATCGGATATTTTTAATATCTCTGCAATATTTGAGGTTTTTATAGGATTCACAGGGTCTTTAGCAAAATCGGTTTCATTTAATGGCATTCCTGCAACATAGCTAATTCCATTTTGGACGGTTCGATTCATACTTGGAAAAGCGTTGGCAATAACGCATATTTTTTTATTTAATTTACTTAAAAGAGTTTCTATTTCCGCTCCAATATTTCCTCTAAAAGTAGAATCTATTTTTTTATATATCTTTTGATTTTCTAAATATTTTGAAATATTTTCTATTCTTCTTACGGCTTCTTTTTCGTCTATTAAACGAGTTTCGGTATTTACCACTAAAACATCGGATTTAGCTAAATCCAAATTATCATTATTTATTACGGAAGTATCATAGCCCTTCTTGGCAAATTTAACTCCCGTATCGTTAGCTCCTGTAAAATCGTCAGCTATAATTAAAATATTTTTTGGTGTTTTCATAATATTAATTATATTATTTATTCTTTTCTAACTTAAATAAAAAATCCACTAATAATGGGCATAATATCGCCGTAATTACAATAGACGCACTTATTTGAACTGTTGCAGATGAAACGGCAAACTGCCATGAAGGGTCTACCATCGCTATTGCCGCTGGAGTTCCCACAGCATTTCCTGCGGTTGTAGCAATTGCAGCGCCCACAGCGGAACTTACTCTATCTTTCTTTGGAATTAAAAACTTATATAATAGATATCCTCCAAATCCTGTTACAATAACAGTTAATAATCCTAATAAAATTCCTGAAAGCCCAGCTTCTAAAATACTTTTTAAATTAAGTCCAGCTCCTAAAGAAAAAGCGAAAAACGGTATGGATAAACTTATACCAGGTTTTAAAAATTCTCTAACATCTTTATCTAAATTGCCTAAAATCATACCAATTAATATTGGAAGGACGCAAGCTACAAGAGACATTAATGGAATTGAAGCCATTCCCGCAGCACCCATAGCAACCATTGTAAAAAAAGGACCATCATTAGTAGAAATTATAGCAACCGCTCCTATATCGCTTTCATTTCCATATTTTTGAGCAAGCGCAGTATATAACCCACCATTAGAATTAGTCATTGCACCAATCAAAGCTATAGGCGTTAAACCCAACAAAGTAGCATTTTGTCCACCTATTTTACCTAAAATAATACCAATACTCATTCCAAGTAAAACTTTTCCAGCATTAATAACAAATCCTTTATATAAACTAATACCAGCGGCTTTTATAGTTATTTGAGCGCCACTGCAAAATAAAAGTAAGGCTATTAGGGCGGTAGCGCTATTTTTAAATAACGCTGTAGTAAAACTGCCAATTTCTAAACTTTTAGGAATAAAAGTATTAACTATACAGCCTAAAAATAGGAATACTATCATCATTCCACCAGGAATTTTATTAATAGTTTTTAAAATTGGAATATTCATTTGATTTCTCCTTAAAAAATTTAAAATGTTGAAGTTAATTTATACATTCCGAATTCGTCATGTCCGAGAGCTTCGGTTTTAGTTTGCTTGCCATTACAAACCGCTATTATTTCATTCCATAACCTTTCAGTAGCTTCGTCTAAAGTCTCTTTACCCAATAGCACATCTCCAGCTGATATATCTATATTTTCAGACATTTTATTATAGGTTTCATAATTACCTGTTATTTTTATTACAGGAGCTATTGGAAAACCTGTTGGGGTTCCTCGTCCAGTAGTAAATATACAAATTTGACAACCACCAGCTATCATACCCGTCATAGATTCTATATCTTGTCCAGGAGTATCCATAATATATAATCCTTTACCACTTGGAGCTTCGCTATAATCAAGCACTCCCATAAGCGGACTAGTGCCTCCTTTATGTATGCAACCTAAAGATTTTTCTTCAATAGAACTAATTCCACCTTCTATATTACCAGGTGTAGGTTGACTTCCTCTAAAATCTACTCCCATTGATTTTGCTTTTTCCTCGCAATCTCTAACCATTTTTATTAATTTATCAGCATCTTCTTTGTTAACTGCTCTTCTTGCCATTACATGTTCAGCTCCTATAATTTCAGCCGTTTCTGAAAACATCGAAGTTCCTCCAAGAGAAATCAATTTATCAGATACTTTCCCATGAATTGGATTAGATATCAAGCCAGATGTAAAATCCGAACCTCCACATTCCATAGCGAGACGCAATTTAGATATATCAAATTCGCTTTTTTTCATTACAGAAAGTTTTTGAGCCATTTCTCTAGCTATAGCAAGTCCTTTAGACATGGTGCTTAAAGTTCCGCCACATTCTTGTATAACTAAATATCTAGAATCTTTTCCAGTTTTTTCTTTGATTTTATCCGAAACATCTTTAGCTTGTATCCCATCACAACCCAAACCTATAACCAAAACTGCCCCTACATTTGGATTACATCCAAGTCCAACTAATGTTTTTTCCACTAAATCCATATCTGGTTTTACCTGACAACAACCATGTTGATTTGCTATAGCTATAGCGCCGTTTATTTGATTAGCAATATTTCTGGCTGTAACATATCCGCAAACTGAAGAAGGTATAATCAAAAGATGATTTCTTATACCGCAATCTCCATTTTCTCTTATATAACCTTCAATTTTCATAAAAAATACTCCTTTTATTTATTAATTTTTATCTCCACGCGCTCTTAAACTTTCTAAATTATGCACATGAACATAATCACCCTTTTTTATATTAGATGTAGCTCCGCCTATACTTTCTCCGTATTTAATAATATGCTCTCCTTTATTTATATCCATTAAGCTTAATTTATGACCAAAAGGTATATCATTATTAACTTTAATGGATATAGAGTTGCCAGCTTTTATAAAAATAGCATTTTCTCCTTTTTTTATACTGCTTAAAGCCGTAACCACATTATCTTTTTCATCAATCAATAAGCAATTATATTTGGATTGATTTGCATTAGACATATAATACTCCTTTAATTTAAAATAATTTTTTATATATTAATTTAATATATTCCTTATTTCTTTAAAATTATATTTCATTTTGTCCCTCCTTACATATTTTTATTTTTATACCCTGACGAATAAAATCTCTATATGTATTTTTATCTATATTCTCGTCCGTATATATATTGTCAAATTCTCTCAATCCGCATATTTCAATGAAACCTCTTTTCATAAATTTACTGCTATCCGCTAAAAGTATTTTATGATAAGCTCTTGAAATAAATTTTTTCTTTATATTTCCTCTTTCAAGATGAGGAGAAGATAATATTCCGTCATTTGATATTGCCGATATTCCCATTATAAGCAAGTCGACATTTATTGAATTAATAAACTCGTCTTGCAAATTAAACGAAGCGCTACAATATTCTTTTGATATAAATCCGCCCAAAATATAAACTTCATGATAAGGGAAAAGATAATTCGCTATAATT
The DNA here is from genome assembly GCA_934725525.1 of uncultured Brachyspira sp. Taxonomy (GTDB): domain Bacteria; phylum Spirochaetota; class Brachyspiria; order Brachyspirales; family Brachyspiraceae; genus Brachyspira. Next base: position 5,617 of record CAKVCG010000092.1, read on the forward strand.
ATATCGTTTGTTATTATTCTCAAATTATTTTTATCTTTAAGCAATTTTGCGATTTCATAACATGTGCTTCCAGAATCTATTATTAAAGTTTGGTCATCTTGTATATTCTTTACCGCTTCTTTAGCTATTAATCTTTTTGCTTCTATATTGTTTTCTTTTCTGATTTTATAAGGACTTTCTTTATGAAGCTCTATCTTTATAGCGCCACCATGAGTTTTTATAAGTTTATTTTCTCTATCAAGCTTTGAAAGATATCTTCTTACCGTCATATCGCTTATATTAAATTTGCTTGCTATATCTTTAACAGAAAGATAATTTTTCACTTCAAGCATTTTTAGTATTTCGTTCTTTTTAATTTCTTTCGTCATTTTTTAAGCCTTAATCTTGTTTACTTTCAAACATTATATTTATAGTATAACACATAAATGATTTAAAGTCAACACTTTATTTAAATTTTTTTTGTATTTTTAACATTTTTTATATTTTTTCATAGTAAAAAGTTTAAAAATTATATATTAATTTATGAATATCAAGTTATTTTTACTTCAGATACTGCCGTAATTTTAAATTTAAAATGCTCCAAATCTCTTACAAATATTAGCCCAAATTTAAATTTTGCTATAGTTGGACTTATAATTAAAAGCGGAGTAAAAGGATATGATGAAATTAGATTTAGATAAAAACTAAACCTGTAATAAGAAGAAGCAAAATATTAAGAGTAAAAGATTATAGAAAAACTGAAATATAAAAAGAGAAAAAATTAAACGCTAAAGATATTTTGAAATATAAAGGCTCTTGTATATGGGAAGGAAACCTTGACGATAAGAGATAGGACAGATTATGAAAATTAGATATCCGTAAATAAACAAGCCGATTTATGATTATCGTTTATATATTTTAAAATTGGAGATTCAAGTTTGCATTCTTCTTTTGCGTATATGCATCTTGTACGAAATCTGCATCCTGAAGGAATATCCGAAGCGTTTGGAATTTCGCCTTTTATCGGAAGCTCTTTAATAACATTAACTCTGCCAACTTCAATATTTGGAACGGCTTCAATTAAGGCTTTAGTATAAGGATGTTTCGGATTATCTATTATTTCGTCAGCGTTTCCTATTTCTATTATTTTTCCTAAATACAT
>CAKVCG010000093.1 GCA_934725525.1 uncultured Brachyspira sp.
AAACCTTTTCCTTGCTCTCCCGCTCTTGCAGCCTCTACCGAAGCGTTAAGGGCGAGTATGTTGGTTTGAAAGGCTATGTCTTCTATTATTTTCGTTATATCTTTAATCTTTGAACTTGCTTCATGAACTTCTTCTATATTTTTCGTAGTGTCGGATATTATATTTCCAGCATTCTCTATGGCGTCTTTTGAATCCAATATCATTTTATTTCCGTTTATAGAATCGTTTGAAGATTGTCTTATATTATTTGAAATCTCGTTCATTGACGCCGAAGTCTCTTCAATGCTTGCCGCTTGACTTTCCGTTCTACGAGACAAATCGGTATTTTGTTCGGCTAATTCTTTCGCGGCTGCGCTTATTTGATTTGCCGATTCCTCAACTTTATATATAGTATCCACTACTTTTTTTCTCATCGCAACGAAAGCGTTTGAAAGTTCTCCAAGTTCGTCTTTACGATGTATTTTTTGTTTGGTGGTTCTCAAATCTCCATCAGCTATCTCTTTGGATAGTCCAGTTAATAATCCTAAAGGAGTGGTTATAGATTTTATAAATAAAGAAACTATGATTGATATTACTATTATAGAAACTATCGCTATAATTATTATCGCTCTTATAACCCTTACATTATCTCTTTCTATCTCTTCGTTTGTCATAGATATTCCCAAAACCCAAGGTTGAGAGTGTAAAGTTGTATATGCGGCTACTCTATTTTCTCCGTTAAAAATATAATCTATCACTCCTGTCCTTGTTTCAAACGCTTTAGTAAAATCTTGAGGAAGAGACGAGTTTATATTTTCTATTTTGCTATGAATCTTTATTGTAAGATTTTTATCTATACAGAATAAAGCTCCCGTTTCTCCTATAACGAGTTGTTCTACGCGCTCTTTTATTAAATGACTCCAATCGAGCATATAATATAAATAACCGATAACTCTATCGTTTGAGCTAACTTTAGATACTAATACTAAAGACCAGCCTCCAGTGGTTAAAGAACGCGTTATATTATCGCCAAAAGCGGCTACTATATTGCCTTGCATTTTTTGTTTCAAATCGGGATGAATACTAAATACATTTTGTCCTATTAAAGTTTCATTGCTTGCATCGATTAAAACATTTCCATTAATATCGGTTATACCCATATTTATTGTATATTGATTGTCTTCATTAAAAACTCTCAATCTTGTCAATGCGGCGTCTCTAGTTTCTTCCGTTCTCATAGTTAAATAATTTCTAACAGGGTCCGATTTAACATATACTTTAGCGATATCTAATTGGTCCTCAAACCAAGTATCCATTAAAGAAGCGTATCCCATTACCGTATTATCGAAGCCATTATAAGTCGTTTTGTTAATAGTATTTGATACCATTATTTCTGTAACAATTACCAAAATAATTATAGATACAGCAAACAATGAAATTATTATAAGGGGCATTCTTACTTTTAAACTTTGAAGTTGATGTAACATCTAAAAATCTCCATTTAATATTATCAATTTTATTTATCATTTTCGGAAAAATAAATATATTTTTTATATTTAATTATCAATGATAAAATCGTTTGCCTATTATAAACTTTTTATACAAAAAAAGCAAATTTGCTATATAAATATTATTTTCAATAGATATCTACATATTCTTATAGAAATCTATATGATTTGACAATTCTTTAGGCAATGGATTTCCAGTTTTTGTAAATTTATAATATCTATTTTCAAGTTCGGTCGCTTTTTTATGCCTAATATTTTTAAATCTATTTGCGATGTCGGTAAACATAGGCTGTTTTGCAACTTCTTCTCTTATATCTTTTGAGAAAGGAACTTGTCTATATAAAATATTCCTAACCACTCTATTTAATCGCATTATGCCTTTGCTTTCGTATTTTATCCATATAAAATAATCTGAAACAAAAACTTCTCTTAAATTATTTCTACATTTTTTAATTTGTATTTTTAGTTTTTCTTTAGAATCGTCTGATAAATTTCTATTCTTTTTATAGAATTGAACATAATCGCTGTATTCTGAAGTCAAAGACATTTGAGTAATATCGTTCCAAGCGGGACCCAACATAGTTTTGCATAATTCCCATCTAAACGCTCCGATAGTGGGAATCGCCAAAGCTTCCAAATCTTCCGAAGTGAATATTGGAAATAAAAATCTTCCCGTGCTATTTTTTTGTCTGCTTGAAAGCTCTTCCCACATTATAGCTCTCGAGCCGTAAGTAGGCATTAATATTATATTTGGCAAAACTTCCTGCATAACCAATTCTTTAGTTATATTCAATTCTTCATTTTTATATAAAACTTCTCTATAGAACGCGGAAAAATCCACTTCCATTATAGAATTAAAAGTTTTTTCAATGAAATCTCTTTTGAGTAAAGAAGCGTCAAAATCTTTTATTATCATATCGCTATGAAGTATCGGGAAATATACGCTCACCTGTCCGTAGCATAATCTTTGAGTCGTTTGAATCATATTTTCAATTTCGTATTCCAGTCTCTTCGACTGGCTTTCAAAATGCTCTTCCGCCTCTTTATCGCTTATCATTCCTCGTTTTTTCATTTCCCTTAAAGCTTCTTTATAATCCTGTCCGAATCCATTAACGGAAGGCAACTCTTCTTTATCGTATATTTTTTTAAGCCATTCGTCTATATAGAAAATATTAAATCTTTTCGCTTTGGTTTTATCTTCCACTTCGTATAAATCGATTATTTGGTTCGGGGTAAGAAGTTCATCGTCCATATAGCTGTAATTTAAAAACATTTTTATAAGTTTTGAATTGTCGCCGTTTATAATCGCTCTTCTCGCGACTTCTTTATATATTTCAAAGAACACATTTGTAACCGACCTTCTTATTTTTCTTGCATCGTCTTCCGTGTCGAATTTATCTTTAAGTTTTTTGAATTCCGCCAAACCTTTCAATAATACTTTCGCTCTCTCTTCGTCTATGCTCGACATTTCAATAAGTTTTTTGGCGGGATTTTTTATCTCTTCTGGAATTTCTTCCGCTCCCATAATAACTTTCACTTTTTGGCTTTCCATTTCCGTTTTTTCGGAAGTTTTTTCCAATTTTTCTATTACCGAATCGATTTCTTCTTCGTCTATATTCAAATCGAAATCATATTCTTCTTTTATAAGTTTGCGGAAGTTTTTAATTTCGCTTCTTATATATTTTGTATATTTTGCCCAAACCTCGTTATCTTTTCCTTCTTTTTCAAGTTCAAAAGCCATTTTTGAATATTCGTTAAATAGCGATTCTTTATCATGCGAGTAAAGAAAAAGCATATTTCCTACGGTTTCCACAAATTCTTTTTTAAGAAAACCTATTATATTAGTCAAATTATCATACATCATATTTGCGGCGGATAAACTCATATTTGTATCGTAAGTAAAAAATCCGTCTTTAAGATTTTTCGGCATAGTTAAAAATCTTCTTATAAAATCAATTTCCACATTAAGTTTATTTTCGTTATCTTCTTCCGATAAATTTTTATTATGCATATATGTTTCGTTATGATTCGCCTTCACAAAATCGGCGTCGAAAGAATGAGGAATATAAACTCCAGAATTGGTCGCATCGTCAAATATTTCTTTCGTCTTTAAAAAATATTCGGAACTAATATTTTTATTTTTGTCGTTAAGATTGAAATATAAAACTCCCAAATTTGTCGATATTATTTTTAATTCGTTGTTTATATTTCTTATTTTTATATATTCTTCGTAAAATTTCAAAACCAAATACGAAATCGAATGATACATATTCGTTAAATACGATTTATTTTTATTAAAGAAGTTTTTAATTTCGTCTTTATTTGAAGTTTTTACTATATACACTTCGTTTTCGATATTCGATTTTAAAGAAAACATATAATTAGAATTATCTCTATATCCGCCTATTCCTATTATAATATTTTTAGGAACTTTAAATAATCTGCAGCTATGTTTAATTATCTCCTCTTGGTCTTCCATTCCGAATAAATCCCTCGAAGATATATAAACATCGATGTCGCCTTTGGTAAAAACCAAAAGATTTGTAACTTTTTCTCCCTCGCTAAAAAGAACGGTATCTGGGGCTATTTTTAATAATCCCGTTTCTTCAACTTTTAAACTCATTTTAATTATTCCTTTTTAATATAAAAAACTACTGTTTATTTTATTTAAATATATATTATGTATAGTATATAATATTTTTAAAAAATTGAAATAATAAAAAATTGTTTCTTTAAACGCGATGATGATATATTTTAAACTGTTGACATATTTCCAATTTATTGTTATACTTAATAAAATTAATAGATAACTTAATAATTAAAATATGGTTAATATAAATATAAAATACTATAAATTAGCATACTATATGTGCATTTGCAACGCAACGCAACGCAACGCAACGCATACCACAATTATATCTAAACAATAATTTTAAATTTTATATATCGCAATGTATTTTCTTTTATAAAAGAATTCAAATCCTCCGTTCTTTTTTCTATCGAGAAAAAAGAACCAAAAAAGCGACTTCTTTTTGTCAAAAAGAAGCAAAAACAACTCCGTTTAGAATTCGCAATTCCTTAATAAAAATATTTTCGCAATATTTGGAAAGTCCGTCATTGCGAGTGAGACTAAAGTCCGACTTTGTCGAACGAAGCAATATATATAAATTGGATTGCCACGACTTCGGACGAAGTCTCGCAATGACTGTAAAAAATTCTTGTCATTACGAGGCAATAGCCGAAGTAATCCAATCTAATTTGGATTGCCACGCTAACGCTCGCAATGACGGTTCTTTGTCGCTCGCACACGCTGTGCGCCTTGTGGCGATGACGGTGAAAAATAATTTTAAAATTTTAAATTTAGTTAAATCTTTTTTAACTTCAATCAAATTTACTTTCGATAGCTTATCAAGGAAAATAAAAAATCCTTGTTTAGTTATAAATAAATTTATTAATAGGAGGGTATTCGTATGAAGAATATCAAAACAATTTTAATCGCAGTATTATCGTTTATGCTCTTGTTTTCGGTAAGCTGTAAGAATGAAGATAAAACGGGAGGAGGCGGAAGCGGAGGAATAGATTTAGACTCGATACCTACCCATCGGGAACGGCAGCTGACGCAACCGAATTAACGAAATATAGTAAAACTTATACAGGCACGGTAGGAAGTGGCGTTACAAGAAAATCTTTCAATTCAAGTCCGCAAGAATTTGGAGAACAATTTTTATTGGAAGCAGGAAACGGAGGTTTGGCATATGTAACTATAACCGACAACAAAATCAGTTATAGCGGAAGTTCTGGAGCGCAAGTTCAAATATATAAATCCGCAGACGGCAAATATATAGCGGGCTATGATACCAATTTGGATGGATTTAGATATAAATCGTATATCCAAATAAATTCCATATCCGAAACCGAAATAACCTTTCATTTATATACGGGTATGGCTGGCGATACTGGCGGTTATATAGCGGAATACGAAGGAACTTTAACCGCACAACAACAATAGAATAATTAAATAATTTTTAAGGAGAATTAGAATGAGTAAATTAATAAAAATATTTTTAATAACATTATTAGCTTTGGCTATAAGCTGTAAATCGAACGAAGACCCCGCAAGAGAGATAGCTGGCGAAAATCCGCCCGCTGGAACTTATACAAACTATCATTATGCTGTTGAGCAAGTAAAGGTTACAATTAATGAAGACGGCTCTTGCACAATAGATGGAACAACAATAATTGATGATTTTTCCATCACGAACGTAGTAACAAATAATTTTAATATTACGGTTAATAGTTGGTATAAAACTTATAATCCCTTGTCTGGTGATTATGATGGTGATACTCATACCAGAGATTATGTGATAAATAGCTTTACTTCTAATCCTGAAGGTTATACTTTAAGTAGTCTTCATTGGGGTGTTAATAGTTCTAATAGTGAAACTTTTTTATACTTTGCTATAACTAACAATAGCGGTAATGATGGTAGTAGTATTCTATACTTAAATTAATTCACTGGATTAAGGTAGTAAACCCGATGTTGCTGTTTCTCTGATTTTGTTATTTTCAGTGGCGTAGATTTTTGATATCTTATGTCACATTAGCCTGTTTACTCTTGCTTGTCTAATAGATAGGTGTTAATTTTATATAAAATAGGAGGAATAATAATTATGCGAAACAGAAAAATTGAAATAAGCATAATATTGAATATAACGTTTTCAATACCGATTATATTCGTTATTAGATTACTGATACAGAGTTGAGGCTATTAATTTAGAGTTAGATTGACTAAACTGAAAATAAAACCGAGTTCTTTTTAATTAAAGGCTCGGTTTTTTATTTTTAGTAAAAGCAATAATAATTTATAATTTTTTTATTAAATCGTTATATTCGTCTACATTCAAGGCATAAATCCAAAACTTCTTTTAATTTTTTGTTAAGTTCTTCCAATGTGTCGGCTTGAGTATGCGCGCCGTTTACCGAAGGAATATAACCTACATAAACTTCGCTTTCTTTATCGTATTCTATATAAGCAAAAAATTTTTTATTCATATTAATTAATCCTACAATTTTTATAAATGATATTATAACAAATATAATTATTATGTCAAAATAAAAATTTAATATAGAATTTTTTTGAAAATTAATATATTATTTATAAATTAAATTTAATAAAGGATATTTCGCAATGTCAGAAAATAATCAACAAATCTCTCAAAATCCTAATTTAGAAAAAGAGAATAGAAAAGAAAAAATAAATATAT
>CAKVCG010000094.1 GCA_934725525.1 uncultured Brachyspira sp.
TTTATTTTTCCATGAAAAGAAACATCTTTTATTCTGTTTAAGTCTACATTTTTTATAAGTATTTTATCCCAAGATTGTGAGATACATCCTTGACTTTTCAAAAATTCAATTTCTTTTTTTTTTAATTTTCTAAAATCTTTATCTTCTTTTGAAAATTTATAAGCCATTGATATATTCCTTTCGTTTAGTTTAATATTAAAATTATAAATTAATTTATTAATAAAAATAAATATTTAATTTTCAAACAATCTAAATCTATCTTTCGGACTGAATATCAAAATAACTCGCCCTATTATATCGCTTTCGTTTATAAATCCGAAACTTCTACTATCCTCGCTAACCGAAATATTATCGCCCAAAACGAAATATTGATTTTTTCCGACTGTGTAGCTTGCGTTGTCTTCTTCGTCAAAAAAATAATATTCGTATTTTATCAAATCGTTATTTAAATACAATTCTCCGTCAATGATTTCAATTCTATCGCCTTCGCATCCGACTACTCTTTTTACCAAATTATTTTCGCCCATCCTAAAAACGATTATGTCAAAATTTTTAATTCCGTTAAATATAAAATTTTTTTTAATAAGCAAAATCTTGTATCCTTCGTCCAAAGTCGGGCGCATAGATTTATTCGTTATAATATAAGTGTCGAAAAAAAATATTCTTATAAATCCCGCGATGAATACGGCTAGAATAGATGCCGAAATTATTTCCGTAATATGTTTGACAGTTTTTTTCTTTATCATAATATTTCAATAACAAGAGGTTGCAACCCCTTGTTTTCTATTGTCTAATTATACGATTATATTTCAACTTGTTTAATCGTATAATTATAATTCAATAATAGATTTTTTCAAATAATCCGCTTTCAAAATAAAAATTTCGTTTTCTTTCAAAAATTCTTCTTTTCCCGATTTCAATAATTCTCTCATTTCGTCTTTTGCTTTTCGCATAATCTCTCCGTCTTTAACTATATTTCCAATTTTAAAATCTGGAATTCCGCTCTGTCTGTCGCCCAAAAATTCCCCCGAGCCTCTCAATTCCAAATCTTTTTCCGCTATTTTGAATCCGTCCGTAGTTTCGCAAATAATATTTATTCTTTCTTTTATAATTTCGCTAAGTTCGCTGTGAATAATCAAATAACAATATCCTAATTTTTCTCCTCGCCCTACTCTTCCTCTCAACTGATGAAGCTGCGAAAGTCCGAATCTCTCCGCTCCTTCGATTAAAATTGTCGTGGCGTTCGGATTATCGATTCCGACTTCAATAACTGTGGTGGAAAATAAAATTTTAATCTCTCCGTTATTAAATCTTTTCATTATATATTCTTTTTCAATATCTTTCATTTTTCCATGTATAATTTCTATTTCCATATCGTAAAAATAATCTTTTTTCGCTCTTTCAAATTCGCTCGTCAAAGTTATAAAATTTGAATCGGTATTTTCAATGAGAGGAAAAACTATATAGCCCTGTTCTCCTTTCAATATTCTGCTTCTTAAAAATCTATAACAATGGTCTCTTTCATACAATTCTTTATATTTCGTTAAAACTCCTTTTCTTCCCGCTGGCATGCTTTTAATAACCGACAAATCCAATTCTCCAAATAAAGTGAGCGCCAAAGATTGAGGAATGGGAGTCGCCGTCATAAGCAGATAATCTACATTTTCTCCTTTTGATAAAAGTTTATTTCTTTGAGCAACGCCGAAACGATGCTGTTCGTCAACTATAGCGTAAGAAAGATTTTCAAATACAACCTCGTCATAAAGTATAGAATGAGTGCCGATTAAAATATTGCATTTTCCTTCTCTTAATCTTTTAAGCAAATAATTTCTTTCGTTTTGATTAACCGAAGAAGTCAAAATATCGACTTTAATAATATCTTCGAGGTCAGCGTTTTTTATGATTCTTTTAAAAGTATAAAAATGTTGCAACGCGAGAATTTCAGTTGGCGCTAAAAATGCCGTTTGAAATCCCGCCTCGCATGGAATCAAAGCCGTTAAAAAAGCGACTATAGTTTTTCCCGCCCCGACATCTCCTTGCAATAATCTAAACATCTGTTTTTCGGAAAATAAATCTTCTTTTATTTCTTCAATAGTTTTATTTTGGTCTGCGGTAAGTTCGAATCCTAAACTCGATTTAACTTTTTCAAGCAAATTTGCAGAATTATATCTTTTTTCTTTGATTAAAATATTCGGTCTTCGCTCGCTTAAATGAATATATTGAAACGATAAAAATTCCTCGAATACCAAACTTTCTCTTGCTTCGTGTAGAGCTTCAAAAGATTTTGGAAAATGCATTTCCATTATTGAAGAAACAAAATTTTTTAGTCTATATTTCTTTTTTATGCTCGAAGGAATATCGTATTTCATGTTTTTTTCAAAAGTTATAAGCTCGTTTACGATTAAAGTTCTGAGTTTTTTTTGTGAAAGTCCTTCCGTCAAAGGATAGATTGGAACAATTTTTCCATAAGATAAAGAATTTGAAGATGGTTTTTCAAATTCAATCATTTTGCATTGAATCTTTCCTCTCGTTCCTCGAACAAATTTTCCCGTCAAATAAAGTTTTTCTCCCAAAGAAACTCCCGCTGGAAGTCTGCCTCCATAAATCGGCACTTCGCATAGAGTAGCTCCATCGCTCGCTATAACCAACGGCTTTTTTTTGAATTGAAAATTAAAATTTGAAATATCGATTATTTCTACAAAAACAACGCAATTTTTATCTTCGTTTTTAATCGCTTCAAATATTTTTAAAGTTTTCGTTCTGTCTTCGTAGGTTCTCGGAAAAAAAGTTATCAAATCGTAAAGAGTAAATATATTTTTTTTTGAAAGTATATCGGCGTATCTTAATCCGACTCCTTTGCAATATTTAATATCTTTTTGAAAAATATCTTTAGTATAATCGTTATAAATATTTTTTTGCAAATTAACTTTCCCTATTGCAATAATATTAACTTATAAATAAAATATAATATCTTTAAATTATTTCAAGTAGCGGAGAAGTTTAATGATTAAAAATATAGCTAATATAAAATTTAGAGATTCTAATATTGGAAAATTTGAACATTTGCATATAAAAGATTTGAAAGCGAAAGATTATTGCGTTGTGGAAACGGATGATGGAATAGAATTGGGAAATGTGATTAATTTTGAAGATATAGATTTGGATTTATTGAATAAAGAAGAAAATCATAAAATCGAAGACGACGAAGATAATAATTTGGAAGATGTGTCGGAAGAAATAAAAAAAATGGTTGATAAAGAAAGCCATCATAAAAATAAAATATTTAACATTTTAAGAATAGCTGATAAAAACGATTTGGAACAATTCGACATAAATAAAAAAGATTCAATAGAAGCTTTTAAAATATGTAAAGAAAAAGTGATTAATCATAATTTGGATTTAAAACTTATAAGCTCCTACTATTTTTTAGACAGAGCTAAACTATTATTTGAATTCATAGCGGAAGAAAGAGTCGATTTTAGAGAATTGGTAAAAGATTTGGCTTCGCATTTTAAGATAAGAATAGAATTAAGACAAATAGGAGTGCGAGACGAAGCGAGGGCAATCGGCGGATGCGGAATCTGCGGACGAGAATTATGCTGCCGAATAAAGAGAACAAAATTTGAAACGATAACTATAAAAATGGCAAAAGAACAAAGTATGCTTTTGAATACGGTTAAAATATCTGGGCAATGCGGAAGATTAATGTGTTGTTTGGCTCATGAATATGACGCTTATTGTTGTTTGAAAAAAGATTTGCCGAAAGTGGGAACTAAATTGGTTTTCAATAGCGTTCCCGCTATAATAAAAGATATGAATCCTTTGAATAAAAAATTATTAATCGAAACGGAAGATAAAAGACTTATTTATATTAATCTTAACGACTTAAAAACGGAAGGCGGATTTTTAGTCGCAAATATAAAAACATAAAAATCTAATAAAAATACAATTTAAAAATCTAATTAATTAAAAGAGGTTTTAAAATGAATAAAAAAATAATGTTAAGCGGAATTCAGCCAACGGGAGCGCTTCATATAGGAAATTATTTGGGAGCTTTGAAAAATTGGAAAAATATTTTAAACGAATATTACGGATTCTTTTTTATTGCCGATTATCATGCTATAACGATAGAATATGACGCGAAAGAAATGCAAAAAAGAATAATCGACACGGCGATAGAATATTTGGCATGCGGACTCGATTTGGAAAAATGTTCTATTTTCGTGCAATCGGATGTAGAGCCACATACGGAATTGGCTTGGATATTTAATTCTATTATTCCAGTAGCCGAACTTGAAAGAATGACTCAATACAAAGACAAGGCGAGAAAGAATGCGGAAAATATAAACGCCGCTCTACTCACCTACCCTTCTTTGATGGCTGCGGATATTTTGCTTTATCATCCCGACATAGTTCCCGTTGGAGAAGACCAAGAGCAGCATGTCGAACTTACAAGAATGATAGTGAGAAAGTACAACAATAGATACGGAAAATATTTTAAAGAGCCAGAAACTTATCATGGAAAAGTTTTAAGAATATTAGGGCTTGACGGAATTAATAAAATGAGCAAGTCTTTAAATAATCATATTCCTTTAAGATTAAGCGCCGAAGAAACGGAAAAATTAATTTTGCAAAAAGCCGTTACCGACCCAAATAGAAAATTAAAAACGGATAAAGGAAATCCAGAAATTTGCAATGTTTACAGTTATCATAAAATATTTTCAAGCGAAGAAGAACAAAAAGAAATTTGTAAAGATTGCCAAAGCGCAAATATCGGTTGCGTTCAATGTAAAAAATCACTCGCAAAAAATATCAATAACGAACTTTCGCCAATAAGAGAAAAAATAGAAAAATTTTCAAACGATAAAGATTATATTTACGATGTTTTAAACGAAGGAAAAAAATCTGCTTTAAAAGTCGCTCAAAAAACTTTGTTTGAAGTGAAAGATTTGATGGGATTATTGAATAAAAGAAGACTTAATAATTCAAATTAATATCAAATTTGTCGTTTAAAAGCGGAATAATATTTATAACAGGCTCTTCGTAAGGATGAATTTCTTTAACGACTTTAATAATATTTTCTATGTTTTTTATGTCGGTTGAAAATTCTATTTTATCCTCGTCCGCTTCTGAAATTTTATCAATAGTTCCGTCAAAAGGATTAGCTCCAGCAAGAGGACGCCAACAGCCTTTTATTTTCGTAATCGAAATAACATTATCGTAATTGCCGATTCCCAAAGCTCCGATATTATTCAAAGCTTCTCTCAATTTACTTGTGTATTCGGCGGGAATAAATATTTCGATTTTTACTTTTTTGAAATTCATATATTGTCCTTAAATAAATATTATAATTATAATATAAACAAAAAATTAAACAAATAATATTGAAAAATAATCGTTTTTACTATATATTATAAATATTAAAAATGAATTTACAATTTAATTTTATTAATTTCAATTTTTAAGGAGAATAAAATAATGGTTAAATTTTCAGATTTAGGTTTAGTAAATAGCAGAGGGCTATTTCAAAAAGCGGTAAGCGGAGGATACGCGATTCCCGCTTTCAATTTCAATAATATGGAGCAACTTCAGGCAATAATTCAAGCCTGCGTTGAAACAAAAAGCCCCGTTATACTTCAAGTTTCTTCAGGCGCTAGAAAATATGCCAATCAAACTTTATTAAGATATATGGCGCAAGGAGCGGTTGAATATGCAAAAGAATTGGGAGTAAATGTTCCTATAGTTTTACATTTAGACCATGGCGATACTTTAGAACTTTGTAAAAGTTGTATTGAATACGGTTTTTCTTCCGTTATGATAGACGGCAGTCATCATGATTATAATAAAAATGTAGAATTGACAAAAAGCGTTGTAGAATATGCTCATAAATACGATGTCACAGTCGAAGGCGAATTGGGAGTTTTAGCTGGAGTTGAAGACGATGTTGTAGCCGAACAGCATACTTACACTCGTCCCGAAGAAGTTGAAGATTTCGTTAAAAAAACGGGAGTAGATTCGCTTGCAATATCTATTGGAACGAGTCATGGAGCTTATAAATTTAAACCAGGACAGAATCCTAAAATAAGGTTAGATATTCTTAAAGAGATAGAGAAAAAAATTCCAGGATTTCCTATAGTTTTGCATGGTTCTTCAAGCGTTCCTCAAGAATATGTTAAAATTATTAACGAAAACGGCGGAAAATTAGACGATGCAATTGGAATACCCGAAGAGCAATTAAGAGAAGCCTCAAAAAGCGCGGTTTGTAAAATCAATATAGACAGCGATTCAAGACTAGCAATGACGGCGGCTATAAGAAAAGTATTTCATGATGACCCAAAAGAATTCGACCCAAGAAAATATTTGGGACCTGCAAGAGATGAAATGAAAAAACTTTATATGCATAAAATAAATAATGTTTTAGGCAGTAATAATAAAATATAAGGAGATATTATGGGAAAGCAACATAGAAAAGTTGTAAAAAGAAAGAGAGCGGCAAGAAGAATAAAAAGACAAAAAGACGCTCTAAACGGCAAAACAAAATAATTAAAATAAGTTTATATAGCGAGGGCGTAAGTTATTCTTATGCCCTTAATTTATTATTGATAAAATTATTTGATAAAAAAGGATTTGATAAAATGAAAAAGACAATATTTTTTATAATTTTAATTTGGACGATTTTAATTTCATGT
>CAKVCG010000095.1 GCA_934725525.1 uncultured Brachyspira sp.
ATAACAATTTAAATATTTTTTAACTAACTTTTAATTTATACAATAAGTTTAAAAATTAGTCAATAGTTTATTTTAAAAAAATTAAAAAAAAATTTAGATAATTTTATGCCCTAAATAACAAATTTATTTTTTATTATTTAATACATTTTGACAAAAATTTTTATTTTAAGTATAATATTTATTTATCATAAAATAATTTTGTAAAATAAAAAAGGATATAAAATAAAAATGTTAAAAATAACCGAAAGTAAAGAAAATAAAAAATTTGATTACGACAATAGAATTAAAAGATTGCGAAACTTAACTAAAGAAACCATTCTTATAACTAAAAACGAAAATATATTTTATTTGACGGGTTTTAAGGGAACGGCGGGATGGCTTTTAATTCATAATTCAAAAAAATATTTGCTTGTCGATTCGAGATATTTCGAGCAGGCGGCAAAAGTTACTCATAAAACTTCGGTAGTTTTAGTGGCGAATAATTACGAAAACGCTTTGGTTGATTTGCTAAAGTCGATAAAAGTTAAAGAGATTACGATAGCGAAAAATGGACTCTATTTATCCGATTACGAAAATATAGTTTCGGCTATGATTAATTCTTCAATAAAAATTTCCGTAAATAAAGCGAATGTAGACAATATAAGAATAGCGAAAGAAAAAGAAGAAATAAAAATTTTGAGAGACAATTTGAATATGGCTGAAAGAGCGATGACAAAAACTTTGGCGTTCGTAAAAGAGGAAATGTCCGAAAGAGAATTGGCGGCGGAATTGGAATATCAAATGCGAAAAGAAGGCGGAGATAAAACGGCTTTTGACACAATCCTTCTTTTTGGCGAGAGAACCTCTCTTCCTCATGGAATGCCGTCCGACAGAAAATTAAAATTGGGAGACAATATTCTTATGGATTTCGGTTTATCGAGAGAAGGTTATAAAAGCGATATAACGAGAACTTTCTTTTTCGGCAAAGGAAATAATTTTGAAGAAATGTCTAAAATATACGATATAGTCAGAGAAGCGCATAAAAAAGGAATCGAAGCTATTCATTCTGGAATATCTGGAAAAGAAGCGGATAACGAGGCAAGAGAGATTATAAAATCGAACGGATACGGACAATATTTTGGGCATAGTTTGGGGCATGGAGTCGGAATTGAAATTCATGAGTCTCCAAGATTATCTCCAATAGTCGACAATATATTAGAAGGCGGAGCGATAGTGACAGTCGAACCCGGGATATATATTCCAGATTTGGGCGGAGTGAGAATAGAAAACATGGTTATAGTGACAAAAGACGGCGGAGTTTCAATGAACGATACGCCGACCGATTTAATAGTTTTATGACTATATAACAAAAGAATTTCTATGGCTATAATAAATAAGAGAAAAAGAAAAAAATCATCTCCGATTTATATTTTATTAATAATTATAATTCTTGCTTTATACTATTATTACGAGAATATTTATAAAAACGATTTGGGCGGAGAATATGACAGAGACGATTGGGGAGGCTGGATTGACGAAGACGGAGACGGATTAAACACAAGGCATGAAGTATTAGCCGAAGAATCTTTAATAAAACCCGTCATTTCAAATAATAAAGTCATTTCTGGAAAATGGTTCGACAAATATACGGGAAAATATTTTACTAATCCGAGCGATTTGGATATTGACCATTTAGTGCCATTGAAAAACGCGTATATCAGCGGAGCGAGTAATTGGAGCAAGAAAAAGAAAAAGAGATATTATAATTATTTGAAATATGACAATCATTTAATCGCCGTGTCGAAAAGCGCAAACAGAAATAAAAGCGACAAATCTCCAGTCGATTGGCTTCCTCCGAATAAAGATTATCAATGCGAATATGTGAGAGAATGGTTCAAAATAAAAACCGCTTGGGGACTTACGATTGAAGAAGGTTTTGACGAAGTTTCAAACAGAGTATGCAAAGGCAAATAATTAATGGAAGAAATAGAAAAACATATTTTTGAAGATATAAATTTTTTTTCTAATGAAATGAATATTCTTATATTAGGAACTTTTCCCGTGCCTTTATATTCTCAAAAAGAAAAATTTGATTTACTTTCAGAAGATAAAAAAGAAAACTCTTGGTATTATTCGAGTAGCAGAAGCGAATTTTGGAAATTAATCGCCGATTCTTTTTCGATTAACGATAAAGAATTTTTAACGAATAAAAATTTAAAGAAAAAACTTTTTGCGGATAATAAAATAGGAATTGCCGATGTATTTTCAAAATGCAAAAGAAAAAATAAAGAAAGTTCAAAAGACACAGATTTAATAATAATAGAATATAATAATTTGATTGCCGATATTTTTAAAAATGATAAAAGTTTAAAACTAATAATTTTTACGAGCAGATTTACTGAAAATAATTTTTTTAAAATTCTTAATAATAATAATTTGAATTATCAATTAATAGAAAGCGAAGATATTAAAAACCGTTATAAAAATAGAAACGATATTACAAACGAAATAATAAATTCCGTGAGAGAAAGATTTATTTTGATAAACGATTTAAAATTAAAAATTGCGACTATTACTTTGAAAATAAGTCCGATAAAAGGCGTTAGTTTATATTCGACTAAAAAAGAACTTTTTAAATATTATCTGAATCTTTATTAATTGTTTTTTAATGAAGAGTAAAGTCAAATATATTGCAAAATTATATTTTATGAATAAAGATTTAAATTTTAAAATAATAATTTTTATATTTTTTGCTTATCAATATTATCTAATCTTGGTTTATAAATATTCTTATATAAATAATCTGTAATTTTATCATGCTCTTCTTTATCTTTAATTTTTCTTGTTGTCATTATTTTCATTTTTATCGTTCCCTCTTCTTTTTTTTCATTTATACAAGCCATATTATAATCGTAATCGGCAAGTATGAAACCAAAACGCAAATACCAATCTATACGCTTTTTGGCAATTTCATTTAAATCATAGGGTTCTACTTCTATAACGATTAATTTATCTTTTAACGATTCTAAAATTTGAGTTAAAATTTTTGAGCCGTAATTTTTTCCTCTGAATTTTTTATCTATCGCTAAATATTCTATATAATTAAAATCTAAAAATTCCCAAATCGTAGTAATTCCAACAGGAATATCGCCGTCCAATATCGCATAAAATTTATTATTATTATTTAAAATTGCATTGAAATCCCACCTTTCTTCTATAGGAAAAGCTTCATTATATAAATTTTGTGCGAAATCTTTATATTTCAAATTATCTTTAATCTCTAAAAAATTTATCATAAAATCCTCTAATAATTAATTTTAATTTTATTATATTAGATTGTTTAATTTAAGTAAATACAAAATCTTAATTCTAAATAAAAATTTGAGTTATAAAAAATAATCTATTTAAATTATTTTCTTCGTTATAGTTATATTTAATTTCTAAAAATTTATTATATTTAATCCTATTGAGCGTAAATTTTTATTCTTCTTTCTTTTTCTTCGGATTAATCTTTTTCATTGAAGTAGTTTTTTTTATCATTTTAGTAGACTTTTCTTCGTCTTCGCTTTTTTTAACGGTTTTAAGCGGGCTATTAAAAACCTCTTCCTTAACGCTTTTTACATCTCTATCTTGATAATCGCTATCTTCAAGTTCATCCGTTCCTCTTTTAGGGTCCTTTCCCGCATATACGAGTTTATCTTTTACTCTGTCGAGTTTAACTTCGCATATTCTCTCTATATCTTCTATATCCAAAGATTCTTTTTCAAATAATTCTTTCGCTAAACTTTCAAACTTATCAGAATTTTCTTTAAGAAGTCTTTGAGTTCTTTCATAAGCTTTCATAACAAATCTATGAACTTCTTCGTCTATTTTTTGAGCTGTCTCTTCGCTATAATCTTTATGTCTTGCAATTTCTTTTCCTAAAAATATAGGCTGTTCTTTCTGTCCAAAAGCGATTGGTCCAAGCTTACTCATTCCCCATTCGCAAACCATCCTTCTTGCCATTTCCGTCACTCTTTCAATATCGTTTGAAGCTCCCGTAGTAACCGAATCTTCTCCAAATTTAAACTCTTCAGCGACTCTTCCTCCCAAAAGTAATGACATTTCGTCTATAGCTTTTTTTCTCTGTAAAGTATATCTTCCGTCAGATGGTAAAGTCCAAGTAGCGCCTAAACTTCTTCCTCTCGGAACAATAGTCACTTTATGCAAAGAATCGGTATTTTGAAGTAAAACCGCCATTAAAGTATGTCCCGCTTCATGATATGCTGTATTTAATTTTTCTCTCTCGCTTATTAATATGCTTCGTCTTTCTGGTCCCATCATAACTTTATCTCTCGCTTCCTCAAAATCTGGAAGTTCAACTCTCGGTTTATCGTTTCTTGCGGCAATTAAAGCGGCTTCATTAACCATATTTGCAATATCCGCTCCCGAAAATCCAGGAGTCGCTCTCGCCAAATGATACAAATCTATTGAAGGGTCATGTTGTATTTTTGAAACATGAACTTTAAATATTCCCTCTCTTCCTTTGACATCGGGCAAATCAACAACAACTTGCCTGTCGAATCGTCCAGGACGAAGTAAAGCTGGGTCCAATACATCGGGACGGTTAGTCGCTGCAAATATTATTATTCTCGTGTCGGTATTAAATCCGTCCATTTCTACTAACATTTGGTTTAAAGTTTGCTCTCTTTCATCATGTCCGCCACCGTATCCAGCGCCTCTCGTTCTTCCAACCGCGTCAAGTTCGTCTATAAATATTATACAAGGAGCGCTTCTCTTTCCCTGCTCGAATAAATCTCTAACTCTTGAAGCTCCTACTCCGACAAACATTTCAACAAATTCAGAACCCGACATGCTAAAAAACGGAACATTTGCCTCGCCCGCAACCGCTTTTGCAAGAAGAGTCTTACCCGTTCCTGGAGGACCTACCAATAAAACGCCTTTCGGTATTTTAGCGCCAAGTTTAGTAAATTTAACAGGGTCTTTTAAAAATTGCACAACTTCGACTAATTCTTCTTTAGCTTCTTTACATCCTTCTACATCCTTAAAAGAGACTTTCACATCCTCTTTCGTTAACAATCTCGCTCGGCTTTTTCCAAAACTCATAGCTCTATTATTTGAGCCTTGAACTTGCCTAAACATAAAAAACCATAATAAAAAACCTATAGCGATTATTGGAAGCAAATTAATTAAAATTATGCTAAAATAACTCGGTTTATTTTCTTCTCCTTTAACTTTTACATTATTTTCTATAAGCAAATCTATAAATCCGTTTGCAGAAAAAGGAATAAAAGAATAAAAACTCGTTTCGCTTATTCTTCCGTTAATAGTTTCAAAGGCTTTTCCGTTTCTTATATTTTGGTCGACTATAGTCACTTCGGTTACTGCACCTTCTTTGACTTTTTGCACTACCGTTGAATAATCCCATTCTACCGCTTTCGCTTGAGGAGTTTTTTGCCAATACATAACCGCCATCACGATAACCATAGTGAGAAGCAGAATTATTATTATTTGATTTCCTCCGCCTCCAGCCTGAGACATCGGATTTCTTCTATTAAGATTTTTATTATTTTTTTTATTGCTCATATATTCTCCAATTAAATTCGATTTATATTTTTAATTTTTCTTATTTAATATTTCTAAATTTATTTTTTCTTTTAAAATCAAGGCAAATCCAAAATAGTTCCGTAGCTATTGAAACATTTTGAAGCTAAAGAATCGACTCCGCCTCCTCGCCTCAAATAACTATTTATTACCTTCCCGTCTTTTCTTGCCAAATCTGGATATTTCAAATTCATATATCCTAAAACAAGTCCTTTGCTAGTGGAAGCATGAATATAGCTAACCGTTCCGTCCTCTTTATCGACATCGACTACTATTCCCGCATGAGTAAGTTTTCCCGTTTCGGAAGTAGTCCTATCGAACATAACTATATCTCCTATATTCGGCAAAGCATCATTATATAATTTTTTATATTTTTCTAAAGTGGCGTAAATAGTTTTTACTCCGCTTTCTCCCAAAACCGCCTGTTTTTCAAATACCGCTATATTGGATGTCCAATAGACAGCGGCTACAAAACCCGAGCAGTCAAAATTAAAATTCTTTTTTTCTTTAGAGATTGGATGCGTCAGTTCGTCTTTTTCGTTATATTTATAATGTTTACCCAAATAAAGATTAGCGTATTTTTTTATATCCTCTCTAACCTTTTTTTTCTGTTCTTCGTTTATTTCTACTCCGCTTTCGTTTAACTGTTCTTGATATTTCTTATCGTATCCGTAATTTTGAGCAAAAGCGAAAGAAGATAAAAATATATAAAAAATAACAATATAAAAACGCATATTCGTCTCTTTTTTAATAGAAAATAATTTTATAAGATATTTTTAAAAAGTCAATATAACTTATTTATACTATAAGGTTTAAAAATCGGATTTTTTATTTTAAATATCAATACAATTCGTTTATTTTAAACTCTTCCGATTTCAACCACTTTATTCTATATTGCAAAGGAGTTATAGCGTTGAAAAATACCGACAAATAAGGAAAAGCGTTTTGAAATCTTATAGATAATCTTGTTTTGAAAAAATAAATATTATCTTCGTTTAATTTATCGGTTTCGTATATTTCTATTCTGCTTATTTGGTATAAAGTTCTTATTAAAACATAAAAATTTTGACTTCTCGTTTCAAGAGAGGTTTCAGAATTAA
>CAKVCG010000096.1 GCA_934725525.1 uncultured Brachyspira sp.
TCCTTAAACCGAAATTCTTTCCTTCGGTTATTTATTTATTAATTGTATGCAAATTATAACATTTTAAAAAAATTTGTTAATAGTTTATTTTAATTTTTTCAATATTGATTAATTTAATTATATTTTATAATGTTTAAAAATTTTTGTCAATAATAAAATTTAAATATTTATTAATTATAATACAATCTTTTAAAATAAAGTAAATATAATTAATTTAAATATTTTTAATTTAAAAATATTTAAAGCGTTTATTTAAAAAAATTAAGAAAATCGTCAATAAAAAATAGTCATTGCGAGAGCGAAGCCGAAGCAATCCAAATAAAATAGATTGCCACGCCTATGAAAGAGGCTAACAATGACACTTATGCATAGTCTTGCAAGCCTTTCAATACATTTTCTTTGCCAAATGTAATATTATGATTATATACCAAAAGAAAATAAATTATATATTTTATTTAAAATCGCTTGACAGAAAATTTGATTTAAAGTAAAATTCTTTATTATAAATAATTAAAATAAATATCGCGGGGCTAATTTTGTATACTAAAATCGAAAATATCGCAAAGCATCTTATAAGTATAAGAAGCCAAGAAGACAGTTATAGAAGAGTTATAATTAATAGCGACTGTAAAACTAAAAAACATTATATAGATTTTTTTGTCGCAAATTATAAAGACAATGATGGAAAAGAAATAATAGAATATTTATCAAAAAATGAACCTATAAATCTTATACAAGATACAAGTTATCCTTACGACCAGTTTGCAGTCTCTATCTGGACCTCGGACGCTATAAAATTAGGATATGTTCCAGAAATTATCTCTTCGTTAATTTCGTATAAATTGGAAGATAAAAGCAAAAGAGTTAATGCCGTTATAAAAAAAATAAAATTAAACGCTCATGATGAATGCAAAATAGAGATAAGGGTTTTTGTGGATAAAATAAAAAAATTAATCGATTGATTATTATTTATAAATTCTATGGCAAATGCAATTTCAATAAAAAATGAATTGGACTTCACAAAATTAAAAGACAATTATATTAAAGACAATCTAAAATTTGGAATTTATATTTTAACGGGAAAAGAAAGATTATTCAAAAAGACTTTTATAGCAGCTTTGCATTCTTCAGTTTTCAAAGACGAAAGCGAAAGCGAAATGAATTATAATGTATTCTACGATAAAAACGATGCTATTGGTTATTCGCCTTTGGAGATTGCCGACACTCCTCCTCTGGGTTCTAAAATTAGAGTCATAGTAATTTATAAATATAATAATTTTCAGGATGATTTTATCGATTACTGTTCCAATCCTTCAAAATCTTCAATCGTAATTCTCGAAACCGAAAACGTTTTGGAAGAAGATTCCATTTATAAATATTTTTCAAAAAAACAAAATATAAATTATTTGCATTTTATCAATTTTCCTTTGCCAGACGAAAAAGATTTCAGAGGATTGATAAACGCTTATATAACTAAAAACGGTAAAAAAATCTCAAGCGAAGCGATAGAATATTTGATAAACAATATAAATTTGGATTATAATTCTTTATATTCCGAACTCGATAAAATTTGCAATTATAACGATAAAGAATATTTGAATATTGAAGATATTATTGACTTTACTTATGTGTCAAAAAATAAAAATATATTCGATTTTTTGGACGCGGTTTTTGAAAGAAATAGAAATAAATGCTTCAGTTTGATGAATCGATTAGACCAAGACGCTTCAAGTTCGCTCGCTCTTATGATGAATAATTTTGTAGCGTTATATTACATGAAAATTTTTCCTCCTCAAACAGCGTTAAACGATATAAGCAAAATAACGAAAATTCCCGCGTTCATTTTGACTAAAAAAAAGAACGCTTTGAAATTATTTTCTCTATCGGAAATAGTAAATATAATATCGCAAATATCTTATTTAAATACTTTAAGCGTTAGCGCCCCGAATAATGTTTTTAAGGCTAGTTTTGAGCTTATGTTATTTGCCGTTACTAAATAACGATTTGTTTTTTTAATAAAAAATTAAACAAAATCCTTATTTTTTATTATCTTATTAATACAAAATCATTTTGACAAATAATATTTTATTTTGTATAATAATATTATAAATTATGAACTTTTGAAGGAGAATATTATGTATTTAGTAAACCTTATGGAACAGAAAATTTCCAAATTGGCGGATTCTTATTTTATAGAGAAAAATATAACCGCAAATACAAATATGCGTATGGATATAATAGCCTATACTTTGAATAGAGTTCAACCGCAATATGTGACAAGCGCAAGAGGAGTTTTACACAGCTACGATAGGGGAGATACCGAAGAAAATATTGAAATATTGAATATCATAGAAAAAGCATGCGAAGTGATAAGAAGAAGAAAAGAAAATACTCCTATAGAATCTATTCCTCTTATAGAAGAAAACGGCTATTATTTAACTTATCCGAGCATAATGGGAAATATATGTTCGGCAAACAATTTTGAAAAAATAGAAAACGCATTGGTATATATGTATTATAATAATAAACTTATAAAAGGATATGGAGCTAATTTTCCTAATCCAGCCGTCGTCTCAAAAAATGTGCCGGGAAAATTTATGTTCTGTTTTATGCCTGAAAAAGTGGAGTCAAACAACAGTATGGATATAGATTTGGATATAGTTATAGAAGCCGAAAACTATAAACAATATAAAGGAGTTTTAAATTTTACCGTTAGTCCTTCTTTCTATAACGCTAACGATATGCCTTTATTTTCCATAGAAGAAGTTGACGATATACTGCTAATGGAAAATTAATTATTTTATTATTTATAAATAAAATGCGAGCTATAAAATTTATACTGTTTTCATGTCTGTTTATTTTATGTATAGTTTTTGCCAATTTAATCCATAATAACAGAATCGTTAATAGAAAAACCGATTTGTCGGATAATCTTGTATATTCCGATTTGATACATATAAGCGGTAACGATATAAAATCTTTATTCTCAATATCTTTTGTCACTTCGTTTGATAATTTATCTAAATTTTTTGAAACCGATAAAAATTTAATTAGAAATAATATTTTAAGAAAAAATATGAAAGTGAGAGAAAGCGACGGAGAGATTATAGTATTCGTAGGGGATAATATAATAGAACAGATAACCGTTAGTATAAATAACAATATTGAGGATTCTTTAGATAATATATTAAATAATTTAAATTCAAATAATATTAACCTTAATAAAGAGATAATAGACGATATTAACGGGAATATTTTAGCCGAAATATATTATTTTGAAAAAGATAATTATAAATTTGTAATAACAAAATCGAACGATAATCAAACTTTAACTATAGATTATATTAATTTAAAAATATTATAAAAATTTTTAAGGAGATGAAATTATGATAGTAGTAATGAAACCAAACGCGAAAGAGGAATATATAAACAATATTACCGAAAGATTGATTAACGCTGGACTTGGAACGAATAAAATAGTCGGAGTTGACTGCACGGTAATCGGTATAGTGGGCGATACTTCAAAAGTAGACAGAGAGCTAATATCGACTTTGCCCGGCGTTGCGAGAGTTTTAAAAGTTCAAGAGCCGTTCAAAAGAGCGAATAGAGCTTTCAAAAAAGAAGACACTATAGTTAATGTTTCGGGAGTGAAAATCGGAGAGAAAAAACCCGTTATTATTGCGGGACCTTGTTCCGTTGAAAGCGAGGAGCAGGTTATCAATATCGCAAAAAGCGTTAAATCTTCGGGAGCTTCAATATTGAGAGGCGGAGCTTTCAAACCTAGAACTTCTCCTTACGCGTTTCAAGGTTTGGCTTTGGACGGACTTAAAATATTGAAACTTGTTAAAGAAGAAGTTGGAATTCCAATCGTGAGCGAAATAGTTTCAATTAGGCATTTGGAAGAATTCGACAATACGGTAGATATGATTCAAATTGGCGCAAGAAATATGCAAAACTTTGAATTATTAAAAGAAGTCGGAAAATTAAAAAAACCGATTCTATTAAAACGAGGACTTGCAAATACGATGGAAGAATGGTTAATGAGCGCGGAATATATTTTGGATAAAGGAAACAGCGATGTCGTTTTATGCGAAAGGGGAATACGAACATTTGAAAATTATACGAGAAACACATTCGATGTAAGCGCAATTCCAATGATAAAGCGAATGAGCCACTTGCCCGTGATAGGCGACCCTTCGCATGCGAGCGGTAAGTCTTGGATGGCGATGCCTTTGACATTAGCTGCTTTATCTGCGGGAGCTGACGGAATGATAATAGAGGTTCATAACGACCCTGAGCATGCTTTATGCGATGGAGCGCAATCAATCAAACCCGAAGTATTTAGCGAGATAATGGAAGCGGTAAATATGATAACTGAAACTGTGGATAAGATAAAAACTAAACATAACGGAAAAATTTATACAAAATAAATCGTATATTAAATCAAATAACTATGAACCACTTAGGAACGATTAGTTTAGAAACATATAGACTTATTTTAAGAAAATTTAAATTTGAAAGAATAATAAAATTCTTTTTTGAAGAGGTAAAGGTAAACAGAATTGAATCCGCTCATAACGAAAAAAATATTTACTCGGGAAAAGTTATGCTTAAATGCAAACTTAAAAAAGAGGGCATTTTGAGAGACGCTTTGAAAGAAAATAGCGGAATTACGGATTCTTTGATTTATTCGATTTTAAGAAGAGAATATTTTTTAAAATTGTAATTAATAATATATTATTTAAAGTAAGTTTTTAATATTTCCGATATTGATATTAAAATTTATATTTTAAATCAATTTTTAGGAGTATTAAAAATTATGAAAATAATAAAATCTCTATTTATAATTCCCTCTTTATTTATAACGATAACGAGCGGGACAATTTTTGCGACTACAATCAAAGTGCATTTAACCGAAGTAAAAGCGCCTTATACAATCGATATTAAAGGACCTTATAAAGCTTACAATTATAAATATCAAAGCGAAATCGTATCGGCATTGACAAACGAAAGAGTTATGGTTGTCGAACATAGATTGGGGCTTAAAGTAAACGATGTCGGAATATATAAAGAAGGAATCGTATTTGAAACGGAAGACG
The DNA here is from genome assembly GCA_934725525.1 of uncultured Brachyspira sp. Lineage (GTDB taxonomy): Bacteria > Spirochaetota > Brachyspiria > Brachyspirales > Brachyspiraceae > Brachyspira. The sequence continues at coordinate 5,100 of CAKVCG010000096.1, forward strand.
GATTTATTTTAAACGGAATAGAATATTACGGAAATTTAAAATTCATTCCTTATAACGGCGATATGATAGTTATAAACGAATTAAATATTGAAGATTATGTTAAAGGAGTTTTGCCTCATGAAATGTCTCCAGATTGGCCCATCGAAGCGTTGAAGGCTCAAGCGGTTGCGGCAAGAACTTACGCTATGTTTCATATTCTAAAAAATAATAACGAGCTTCCTTACGATGTGGACAATACTACAAAATACCAAGTTTATAACGGCAAGGAAAAAATTAACTGGACTGTGGAGCAGGCTGTCGATAGAACGAAATACGAAATAGCTATTTATAACGATAAAGTGATAGCGACATATTTCAGCGCTTTATGCGGCGGACATACCGACAGCGCAAAAAATGTTTTCGGAACGGCGGTGCCTTATTTGGAAGGAGTTCAATGTCCTTATTGCAACGCTCAAATCAGAACTTGGACTAACGCTTTAAGTTATAATGAACTTAACGATGATTTTGCAAATTATTCGGTTAATGCCGATGAAAAATCTTCTATAGGAATAACAATGGACCCAAAATCTGGAAAAGCTATGAATATAAAAATTGACAATAACGATATTTCTTCTCGTGATTTTAGAACCGTTCTTTCTCCAAAATTAGTGCCTTCTCTCAATTTTACGATTAATAAAATAGATAACGGAATAATAATAACTGGAAAAGGGAGCGGACATGGAGTCGGCATGTGTCAATGGGGCGCTTACGGAATGGCTCAAGTTCAAAAAGATTATAAAGAGATATTGAAATTCTATTATAACGGAATCGATATAGTCGATTATTATAGTTCAAGTAAAACTCTTGAGCCAGATATTTGGATAGAAAATTGATAATCATAGATTAAAATAAATTAAATTAAAAATAAAAGCGTTTCGTTTATAAACGGAGCGCTTTTTTGTATTTTATTTGTCATTGCAAACGAGGCTAAAGTCCGTCGTTGGAGAGTGAAGCAATCCAATTCGTATAGATTGCAACGTTCTAAATGACAAAGTAGTTAATAATTAATGAATTTGACATAAAAATCTTTTATAATATAATAAAATCTATGAATAAATATATCGCCATACATAAAATAATTAATCTTTCAATATTTATGCTTTTTCCAATAACGGGATATATCATATTGGCGCATAATCAAATAAGGAACGGTTTTTACGGAATTATTTTGCTTATTCTTAATCTAATCGAAATTGGAATTTTTACCGCTTTTATTATCGTCGCTTCAAAATGCGAATGGGGAACGAGAAAACAGCATGCCGTTTTGAAGTGCGCTATTTCTTTTTTTATATATCTTATCATAACGATGTTTACTATAATTTATATAATTTAATCTTTAATTAAGCAAGGAGAAAAAATGAGAATTTTAGATTTTTTTAATAAAAAAGAAAATAAAGATAAATATATTAAATGGCTTAAAAAGAACGCTGGCGAAAGA
>CAKVCG010000097.1 GCA_934725525.1 uncultured Brachyspira sp.
TTTTTAATGTATCAAGCGTCTTATAGCGAATTATATTTTACAAACATATTGTGGCCCGATTTTTCAAAAGAAGATTTCAAAAATTCAATAGAAGAATATTCAAATAGAGTAAGAAGATTTGGAGGCTTATAATGAGAAAAAGGCTTATATCCGTAATTTTGACTTTGCCGTTATTTATCTTGATAATATTTTACGACAAAGTTATATTTTTATTTCATTTGCTTATATTGTCGATTTCAATTTTTAGCGCGTCCGAAATTTTTTATATGGCGAAAGTGCATAGACAAAAAAATTTAAGAACGGTAATAACGACAATGATTGCGATGGCTTTGGGATATATCATAACTATTTGCGGACCTAAAGTTTTTGTAGGCGATTTTTCTTCTTTATATAAAATAGTAGAAACAAAAAATCCTTCGATGGATTTGTCTTTGATTATGGTTTTCGCTTTGATAGCGGTTTTATTTTTAATAAATATTTTTAAGGTTAATGTTTCCACTTTTGAAGAAAAAGGAAGAGCGATACTTACGGCGGTTTTCTGTTTTATATATGTCGGGCTTGGAATTTGGCATATATCTTTAACGAGGTTTATGCCGAGCGGAAAATATTATATAGTTTTTATATTTTTATGCGCGTGGCTTAGCGATACGGGAGGTTATGTAATCGGGCGAAAATTGGGAAAACATAAACTTTCAAATACTGCGTCTCCAAATAAAAGCGTTGAAGGTTTTATCGGAATGTTTATATTAACGATTCCTTTGATTTTGCTTTATTATTATTTATATTCAAAAAATTATTTGGTTTCTTTGCTTGGAAAAAATATTCCTAATTTTTCATTATCTCAAATTTTACTTTTAACTTCGACATTTATTCTTACAAGTTTTTTGGGAGATATGGGAGAGAGTTTGATAAAGAGAATGTATGACACTAAAGATTCTTCAAAAATATTTCCGGGACATGGCGGAATTTTCGACATATTCGACAGCGTGATATTAACCGCTCCGATTTCTTATTATATATTTTTATTGTTGCAATAGAAAATTAAAAAATTATTATTTAAACGAAATATAATCTTTTTCTTTAATAATGAATTTATATTTATTACTAAAATCTTCAACTATTATATCGCTTCCATTGAAATAGGCTTTATAAATAAAATCTAATTCTTTATTATAATTTTTCAATACGATATCTCTAATGTCCGTTAAAATTATATTTTGATTGTCGAGTTTATTCGGGTTTGAAAAATCGTATATTAAATAGCTAAATATTCTTTTGAAAGCGTTATTTTTTTCTTCCGAAAGATAAAACGCGTAAAAAATAATTCTGCCGTTTTCTATAAAATAATGTTCCAAATCCACAAATACCAATATTCCTTTATTTTCAATATATTTATTATTATAAAAATTAATTTCTTCTTTGCCATCTTCCAAATTCAAAATAGAAAAACCCGACAAATCTCTATTGAATATAAAATAATTGTTTTCGTTTTTATGTTTTAAGATTTTGAAAATTTTCGCGTCATCGCTTTTATAATAAAAAATTTTCTTGTCAAAATTTAAAATCTCTCTTTCGTATCCGATTATATATTTGTTGTGAATATTGCCGAAATATTTTTTATGTTTAATAATAAATTCGTTATTTATTTTATTTTCTCTTTCTTCTGCGAAATATTTTTCGTCGAATAAACCGCCGTATTTTATCCAATGATTTTTATATTCTTCGGTATAATAAAAATTTTCAAGTTTCATGTTTTTAGTATAAAATAAAATTTCTATTTAATCAATCTTAAAAATAATCGGAATTATAAAACAAACCGCAAACGAAAGTATTCCGTAAATATAAATATAAAGAACGGTTTTGTCATTTCCAATATTTTCTATCGTTTCGGATTTTAAAGATTTTATAATAGATTTAATATTGCAAACGGAAATTATTATTAAATGAAGTAAAATTGAAAAGTTCGTTAAAAGTAAAATTATTTTTGTCGCCATAATCCCGTATTCGATAATTCTAAATATTGTAGCGCTTAAAACGACTAAATTAAACAGAGCGGAAAAATCGGAGTTATCAAATAAGTCGCTAATTATTTTTAGGTTTGCAAAAAAGAATAGTCTCTCCGCACCAAGGAGAAAAAGTCCTTATATAATATTGATAATCTTCGCCCATAATATTTTTTATAAAAAGCGGAATATCGTAAAAATCTTCCATAAAAAGTTTGCCTCCATGATAAATGGCAATCGCCAAATGAGGTTTGAATTTTTTAATAGTTTTTATCGCTCCCTCCAATATCGTTCTTTCCGCTCCTTCGACATCCATTTTTATATAATCTATTTTTTCTATATTATTTTCTTCGACAAATTTATCTATCGTAATTGCGTTTTTCTTTGAGGCGGGGGTATTTTTAATCATAGAAACAAAATCAATTTCTTTTTCGGCGTTTGAAAATAAAATATTTTTTGTAATAACATTATTTAATTTATATTTATTTTTAATTTTTTGTAATATTTCGTATGCATAATTATCAGGCTCGAAAGCGTATATTTGCGCGTTGTCCAAACATTTTTTTGAAAAGAAATAAGCGGTGTCGCCTTTCCATGCTCCGATGTCGAATATTACGGCATCGTCTTTTACTTCAAAAATATTTTTAACATCATACTGCTTTTGTGAAAATATATGGAATAATGCAAAAGCTCCTATCTCTTTCGGCAAGAAAATTCTTTTTGAAGTTAAAAAAATTATCATATTTATAATCCAAGAATATTCGGATATAGTTCCATATTTCAATCCAAAAATCAATTCTTTTTTAAAATTTAAATGAACGTTAGGGTAAAACGATAACGTATATCTATATATTACTGCTTTATTAAAAAACTTTTTTGAAATATTATCTTCGAGCATATCGTAAAATATATTAAAATTTTTTCCGTCAATTAACGCTTTGATAAAATTATCGCTACTTTCAATTTCGTTTATACGATTTTTATTGAATTTTTTTCCGATTAATTTTCTGCATTTATCTAATAATTCTTGCGAGATATTTTTTATATTATCGTTAGTTTGCATAAATTTCTCCCGAATAAGAATAAATGTTTAATGAGTAAACATAATTTAATTTTAAAATAAAACTATTGAATTGAATTGAATTGAATTGAATTGAATTGAATTGAATTGAATTGAATTGAATTGAATTGAATTCATATCGTGAATCAAAACCTTTATAACCATAATAAAATTATAAAATAAAATTAAAAAAAGTCAATAGTTTAATCCTCTGAAAGTGGGCGGCACACAAAAAAATTATTCATATCTTCAAAAATTTCCCTCATACTTGCTTTTAATACTCTCGCTTTCGGAAGAGATTGAATGAATTTTACGCCGTAGTTTTTTCCGTAAAGCCTTCTATCCAAAACGAATACCACTCCTCTGTCTTCTTTGCTTCTTATGAGTCTTCCGAAACCTTGCTTGAATTTTATAACCGCTAAAGGCAACGAGTAATCCATAAACGCGTTTCCTCCGTTCTCTTCAATATATCTATATCTTCCTTCGCTTATCGGGTCCGTTGGCACGGCAAAAGGAAGTTTTGGAATTATTACCACTTCTAAATTTTTCCCCGAAACATCGACTCCTTCCCAAAAAGAATCTACTCCGTAAAGCACATTATTTGAAGAGGATTTAAACATATCGAGCAAAGTATGTCTATGTATCGAAGAAGTTTGAGCTAAAGGATTTATATTTTTTTTCTTTAATTCTTTTTCCGTGTTTTGATAAACATTAATAAGAGAAGAAAAAGATGTAAACAATATAAAAGCTCTTCCGCCCGTTATGTCGCATATTTTGAGCAAAACTTTTGAAGTAAAATCGTTGAAAGTTTCGCTCGCCACATTGGGCATATCGGTAGCGATATAAAGCCTCGCGTTTTCTTCGTAATTGAAAGGAGATTCCAAATAAATTTCTATTTTTTTATTTTGTTCTATATAATCGAATCCGAGACGATTTGAAAAGAAATTAAAACTTTTTGAAACGGTTAAAGTCGCCGAATACATCGCTACAGTGTCGAATCTTGAATATAAAAAGTCGTTTAAACTTTTCGCAACGGTTACGGGAGTCAAATGCCAATTAAGAATTATGCTTCCTTTTTTTGTTAGTTTCGCTTCAATCCATCTTATATATTCGTCTTTTTTATAATCTATTGTCGAGTTTAAAGAGACGAGTTGATTTTTTAATCTCTCCAAATATGCATTTGACATTTGAGCGATTTCTTCATAGTCAAAATTATTTTCTATAGCTATATCAAAAAATTTTTTATATAATCTGTCGCATAGATTAACCAAAGAGCCGATTATTATAACGATTTCTCTTAAAGGTTTTAATCCTTCTTTTTGCCAATGTTCCGCTCTCACTATTTCGGGGCTTATTCTAAATTTATATCCCAAGCCTTCTTTAGTTTTAATATTTTTATGGCAATAAGTTATGAATTGTTTTGAAGATTCGTCTACAATATTTCTAACTCTATTCGTTATATCATGAGTTTGATTTATAAGTTCCATTATTTCGTTATAATCTTCATTTTTAATAATAGATTTTTTTTCGTTCACCATATTATTAATACTTTCTATTATTCCGAGTCTTTTATTTTTTTTCATTCTTGAAATATAAAATAAAGCCTTCAATATTCCGTTTTTACTTCCTTCGTTTCCAAAATAACTCGATGCGGAATTTTCAAAATTATGAGCTTCGTCAATTATAACTTTCGTATATCTCGGGAGTAAACTATATCGCCCCGCAGTTTCGGCGTATAAAGACAAATCCGCGCATAATATATGATGATTTACGATTAAAAGTTGAGATGCGTTTAACTGTTTTCGCATTTTATAAAAATAGCAGTCTTCCAAATATTCGCATTTTCTATGAGTGCAAGTATCGGTGTCGCAGCAAACCATTTCCCATAATTCGCTTTTCGGTTTATATCCCAAATCTGTTATCGAGCCGTCTTTAGTTATATTGAGCCAATTATTTACGCTTTCAAAAAAATTTATCTGCTCGTCAAAATCCAATTTGTCTATATCGTTTAATCCGTCTTTCACTTTTTTTACGCATACATAATTATTTCTTCCTTTAACTAAAGCGTATTTTACGTTTGGAGCGATTGTGTCGATTATAGAAGGCAAATCTTTTGAAATAATTTGTTCTTGCAAATTAATCGTATTAGTCGAAACCACGATTCTCGTTTTATTTTCTTTAAGCCATAATAGAACGGGAATTAAATACGCGAAAGATTTTCCGATTCCCGTTCCCGCTTCCGATATTAAATGTTTATTATTATTAAAAGCTTCAATAGTCGCTTCTACAAGTTCGGTTTGTTCTTGTCTGTATTCGTATTTTTTTAATAATTTGCTTAAAAGTCCGTTTTCGGTAAACATAAATAAAGCTTCGGGAGAGTTTATAGTTTTTATGTCTTCCGATTTTATAGGACGAACGACTTCATAATAATCGTCAACATCGTTATTTACAATATAGAAACCGACTCCAGCGTTGTTTCCAAGTTCGCTTGCAATCATTAAATCGGCTCTCGAAGGCGTTAATTGTCCCGATGGATGATTATGAATAACGGCGTCAAATTCCAAAGATAAAGATATAATAGCGGGGACGGAATCTTTATTTCCTCTCGCCATAACTTCGATATGGTCTAAAATTCCAAAAGCGTTGAAATTTATTCCAAAATATACTTCGTTGCCGTAGGATTCGACTATAGATTTTCTCATAAAATTAACGGCTTCTACCGAAAATATATCATTTAATTCTTTATCGTTCATTATTAAAATATAGTATAAATTAAAGCGTTTGTCAAATATTTATTTAATTTAGAATTTTTATTTGACTTTTATAAAAAATTATTATAATTATATATGGAAGATGAATTAAAAGGAAAATGATTATAAAAAACTATTAATTTTATATTTTATTTGCTTTATAGTCTGTAAAAATCCGTATATCGAGTATGATGAGATAGGGCAGATAGATACATTTCCTCCCGAAGGTTTTGGAGGACTTCCTATGAAGCTTATTTTGAAGGATTAAATCCCGCTACTTCTTCCGTTATACAGAAAGGTAATATTTATATTTTGGAATATGATGATGCTGTTATTACTTTTACTGAAGGAACAAGTTACGATAATAAGGAAATTTACCTTATTATAAAATATAATACATTCTAATTAGTTAAATAATAAATATTTAATAAATTTAGATTTAAATAAAGGAGCTTGGTTTAAAGTCGAGTTCCTTTTTTATTATATAATGATTTTATATATATATTTAAATTTATTCGGTTTACATATAAAATAAAAGTTAATGAAAAACATTAAGGCGTAAATTATGAATATAATAAATAAAATATATATAGGCTATCCGCCTTTTGAAAGCGATAGAGGCGTGGCTCTTTTATCTCAAAATAGACAGT
>CAKVCG010000098.1 GCA_934725525.1 uncultured Brachyspira sp.
TTACGATTCCCTCTTCATACCAAGCTATATTTTCAAATTGAAGCATAAAAGCCAAATCTTTATCGATTCTTTCCATAAAATTATAATAAATCCTAAAAAAGTTAAAAAAATTTAATTTAATTTTATATTATTTATTTAGAATATCAATAATAGCGTTTGATTTTATAATTCTAAATCGTATAATTATTAAAAAAGCAAATTAATTAATAGAAAATAAAAACATGAAAATTTTAGACGAAATCATTTTATACGAAAATAAAAATTTCTATCCCGCGTTTCCGAGCATAATCGGGCTTGAAAAAAATAAATATTTGGTAAGTTTCAGACTAGCGCCTAAATCCGAAAAAAATTATTCTCATTTACATTCTTTAAGCAAGGCTGTCGTTTCAACCGTTTATAAAAATAAAATTATAAATACGATTGAATTAGGGAGTGAAGACTCCGCGGCAAAACAGGACCCGCAATTATTTAGAGCGGGTGATAAAACTATTTTGGGATATTATTTTAGATACACATTCCATCCTATAAACGAAAAAAAATTATTCAAAGATTATACTTTCATTGAATATAATAATTCTATCGCTTTGCTTGACGGAATCGGTTTATGCGTAAGTTCGGATAACGGAAAAACTTTTTCAAAACCAAATATAATAGAATTGAAAAACGGGATTAAAAATTTTGCAATAAGAGGAAATATGATAAAAAATGGAAACGAAATTTTAGCTCCAATTTACGCTTATAAAAAAATTTCAAATAAAAAGAGCAAAAGTAAAAAAGATAAATATCAATGCTATATAATATCCTCAAAAAATTTGATTAATTGGAAAATAAAAACTTTGCTTTGCGAAACGGAAATTAAACGCGATAAAAAAATAGAATATTTTGAACCTTCTTTAATAAGTTATAAAAATAATAATAAAAATAATATAATCGCTTTTATAAGAACTCATTTCAATAATTTGGACGGTTATACTTCCGTTGCATATTCTACCGACAATGGAAAAACTTTTTCAAAACCCGAAGCGACAAATATAAAAGGCTATCCGTTAAATCCGTTATTTTTGAAAGACGATAAAATTCTTTTAACTTACGGCTACAGATTAAAACCTTACGGAATAAGAGCGAGAATATTAAAATTAAACGAAATTAAAAATATAAATAATATAATCGAAAATATTAACAATTCAAACGAAATAATAATAGATGATAAAATGAAAAACGCGGACTGCGGTTATCCTTCTTGCATTAACGATGGAGGCAATATAATATGCGTTTATTACGGTTGCAATGATAAAAGCAAAATTAGAAAAATATTTATGAAGAAATTTATTTTAGATTAAATAGGAGATAATATGAAAGATAAAGATATAATGGATTTGGAAGTTTATAAAATAAAAAATAACGATTGGCAAATTGTAAACGAAGGAAAAAATATTATATTGAAACTACTCGCCTATAAATTATCTTCTTGGACGGATAGCTCATATTTAAATGTTGTTATAGAAAAAGAATACAAAACAAAACATATAATCATAGAATGGAACAGTTCTGATTTGGTATTTGAAACTCATAAAACTTTTTTCAAATTCGATAGCGAGCTTCCCGATAATTTGGATTGTTTGGCGAGCGAAGATAAAAAAAGTTCTATAATAATCGACACGGATTTTGTATATGATAATTTACTCAAATATAATATATTAATAGTTCGTTCTTCTCTTCAAAAAAGCAAAACGACAAGAATATTCGATATCAGTAAATTTAGAGAGATTATTATATAATTTATTTTAATTTAATAAGTTTAGAAAAATAAAATCATCTATCTTTTAATTTTGAAACCACATTTAAATATATTTTCTCTATTTGCCATTCTCTTTTTAATTTCAATTTGCTTTTTAATTTGAAAACGAACTCGGCATTCCTATTTCTACTAACAATTTTAAAACCGTTCCCGCTGAAATATTGTCCCGTAATCCATTTTTGGTTTATTTTTGTATAAACGGCGTAAAAACTGTCGATATTTTCTTTGTCCGAATTTTCATCTCCGAGTGAGACAGGACTTACGGCTATACGAAACATAGAATTTTCAGGCGGAATAGTATAATTTTCGCCAGCTTCTATTTCGTCTTTTTGAATATTATCGGTATTTACAAAATTATTAAAATCGTTCGGATACATCAAAACCATATTGCCGTTATTTTGTAATGCAAATATATATAAATAGCCGTCTTTGTTAGGATTAAATTTAATACTAATGGAATCTCCTTCCGTAATATCTCCTTCATCTAATATAGAATTAGTTTGATTGCCCGAAGAGACTTTTTCTATTTCAAAATTTAATTCGATATCATTTTTTCTCTCTTCAAAAGAATCAAATACCATTTTTGCCAAATAGGATTCCAAATAATCGGATATTCTTTGGATAGTATATATGGATTCGTTTGAAGAAACTAATTTATATTCTCTTAAGATATTGTCGGTTTCAATATCTATAACATTGAAATTATATTTGAATTCGTATTTTTCTTCCGTATTATTAGCGTCTTTATTATTATCTATATTTTCCGATATTAAATCTACAAAATCTTTTGTTTCGTTAGTTATACTTGAATCATTTGTTAAACTCGTATCGTTTTCTATTATTTCGTTTGTTAAAATATTGTCGGTAGAAATACTATTTATAAAAATATTATTTGAGATAGCGTTATTTATTATTTTATAGTTATTTGATTTTTGATAATCTTTGAAGTTATTGCTGAAAGTGTTATTTGTGACTTTATTATTCGTATCAACTTTATTAGTGATATTATCGTTAGTGATTAAAACTTTTTCGCTGTCTATTAATATTGCAATTCTTATATTTAAATTAGAAGCCACCGTTAAACCGTCTTCGATATTTAATTGATTTGTACCAAATAGTTTTTTTTTCGCTCTATCTACCGTTATCGTTCTTTTTTGTTTCAAGTAATGGTATCTATTTATAGTTCTAACCGTTTCTCTTCTTAAAGGTTTATTTATTTTAAAATGATTATCCAAATCTATAGTCGCCACTTTTAAATTTCTTAATTTGTTTATATCTGATTTTTCTTTCGCGTATATAGATAAAGAAAATAAAATTAATAATATTATATATTTTAAAATATTAGAAATCTTCAAAATATCTCCTAATATTCGAGTTGAGGTTTTGAGAAATTTTTCTCCAAATCAATATTGTCGAGCATATCCATTATTCTCGATAAATCATCCGCACTGTAATATTCTATAATTATTTTTCCTTCTTTTCCGTTTTTATCTATAACATTAACTTTTGTGGAAAATATTTTTTCCAAATCGTTTTCAAGTTTTTTTATATTCGGGTCTTTTTTTTGAGTCTCTTTATTTGGAGAGTTTTTCGCCTCTTTTTTTTCTTTTACTATTCTCTCGCATTCTCTAACGGAATAATTTTTTTCAACGATTAATTTAGCAAAATTTTCTCTTTCTTTTTCGTTCGGCAAAGACAATATGGCTCGAGCATGTCCTTCGGTAAGTTTTCCTTGCAATATCATGTTTTGTATGTTTTCGCTCAAATCGAGTATCCGCATAGAATTTGAAACCGCGCTTCTACTTTTTCCTACTCTATTTGCCAACTCTTCCTGTTTTATATTAAGGTCGTAAATTAATCTTTTATAACTTCGAGCTATTTCTATAGCATTTAAATCCGCTCTCTGAATATTTTCTACTAATGTAAGTTCGAGCATTTTTGAATCGGCAATATTTTTCAAAACCAAAGAGGGAACTTTATTTCTTTCTAAAAATTTAAACGCGCGAAATCTTCTCTCGCCCGAAATTATCTGATATTTTCCGTCTTTCTCTCTTAAGGTTATAGGGTTTATTAGTCCGTTTTCTTTTATCGATTCGGCAAGTCCTTTAATTTCTTCTTCGTTAAAAACTTTTCTCGGCTGGTCGGGATTCATTTCTATAAGTTTAATGTCTATTTCCAACACTCCATTTTTCTCAGCTTCTTCAACGGCTTTTTTTATATCTCTGTCTTCCGATTTTATAAGGGCGTTAATGCCCTGTCCGAGTCCTCCTTTTCTGCTCATAAGTCCCTCCGAATTTTATATTTTAGATTTCTCTACAAACTCTCTTGCAAATTCTTTATAACTTCTCGCCCCTACGCATTCTCTATCGTAATCTTCTATAGCCTTTCCGTAAGACGGCGCTTCGCTTAATCTCACATTTCTTGGAATCATCGTTTTATAAGTTTTCTCTTTAAAAAAATTAACCACTTCTCTAACGACATCGGAACTTAATTTTGTTCTTCCGTCATACATAGTCAAAATTACTCCCTCGATATTCAATTCTGGATTCAAATTTTCTTTCACGAGCGAGATTGTATTATTAAGCTCCGCCACTCCGTCCAAAGCGTAGAATTCGCATTGAATGGGAATAAGAACGGAATCGGAGGCGGTTAATGCGTTTAATGTGAGTATTCCCAAAGTCGGAGGGCAGTCTATCAATATATATTCGTAATCGTTTTTAATCGATTCTATAGCTTTTTTTAATTTGAATTCTCTTCCAATTTCGCTTACGAGTTCTATTTGAGCGCCAACCAAATCGGAATCGGACGGAATAATATATAAATTATCTTTATAAGTTTTCATTATGACTTCGTTTACATTAGCGTCTCCGATAAGCAAATCGTATATTCCTTTGTCCATATCCCATCTTGAAATTCCTATCCCCAGACAAGTATTTGCCTGCGGGTCAATATCTATTAAAAGAGTTTTATACCCCATATCCGCTATAGCCGCGCTTAAATTAACGGCGGTTGTGGTTTTTCCGACTCCGCCCTTTTGATTTACTATAGCTATAATTTTAGACATAAATTATCCTTTAATAAAAACAATAATAACGATAATAAACAACAATAAAAAACAAACTAAATTATTTTATTGTCGTTTACCATTGAAATTATTTTATTATATCAAAAGTTGGCTTTTTATCAAGTTTTTTATTTTTAGAATTTTTGAGATTTTTTTCTTTTAAACTGTTGACAAAATTTTTAAACATTTTATAATCTTAAACAATGTTAAATATAAACAAAAAATATAACTTAAATAATTTCATGACGTCACGTCACGTCACGTCACGTCACGTCACGTCACGTCACGTTTCACTTTAAACTTTTTCAAGTTTATGTTTACTTATTAATTATAAAATATTATTCTGTTTATTTATTAAAAAATTATTCAAATTCTTTTTTGAATTTATTAAATTTCAGTTTGGAAAAAGCATTTATTTATTTAAATGTTTTTATAAATATTTACTCCATGGATATAATAACCCAAAAGGTTTTTTATCAAATATATTTTCAAAATTAAACGAAGGAGAAACAAAATGATTACACAAATTTGGGCTTTAAGCAAAAAAACATTTATATTATTTTTTATCATCTCAATGGTAGTATTTGCCAAAGTCGAAAAAATAGACGATGAATTTGACGGAACATATTACTATCAAACCGAACATTTTTATATCGCAAATGGAATGAAAATGCCTTATCCAGAGTATAGATTTAGGACAACAAAAACGAAAGATAATCATCGTATAGTAATGGAATTAAATGTTATTTCATTAGGTTTAGTAGCAGTTGATGATAATAATAAAGTTCGCATAAGGTGTGAAAATGGAAATATTGTAGTATTAGATTATGAGACAACTTTTTCATATAAAGGAAAATCTTTTGGTTTTATGGGAAGTGGAAACGAAGCTATAAAATGCATAGCTATATTAACTGAAGCGGATATAGAAGCATTATTAAGCGGTATTAATATGATACGCATTGAGATTAAAAATGAATTTACTAATTTTAATGCAAGTAAAAAAGACGCTAAAAAATTAATAAAAATACTTAATGAAATAATTAAAAAAGTTGAGGAAGATTAAGAAATGAAAAATATATTTGCTATAATTTTTATATTTATTTTAGTCTTATCATGTGAAAGCGCTAATAATCCAAATACCAAAAACGGCGAAATAACTCCGAATCCCGACCCAAGTTTAATCGGAAGATGGCAGGGAAGCACGCACGGTAAATACTTAAATTCTATTAGAGAATTTGAATATTATAATTATTATTCTTATGAGTTCAAAGAAGATAATAGAATTTGGTATTACTCTACAAAAAGAAAATATGGAGTTAGGATGAATACATATAGTTTTTTATATATATGGAAAATAGAAAATGGGAAATATTATAAAAAACTATATGATAACAGATATGATAGTTGGGGCGAGTTTACAATAGAAAAAATAAGCGATACCGTTATAAAAATAGACGGAATAGAATTAAAAAGAACTTGATAAAATCAAATAAAAACTAATAAGAGGTAAAAATAATGAAACAATTAATATTATTATGCATGTTTTTAATGTCAATCGCTATATTTTCTGTAGGATGCGAAGGACAAGAAT
>CAKVCG010000099.1 GCA_934725525.1 uncultured Brachyspira sp.
CTCAAAGAATATTTTCCGCCTCTATTGTCTATAATCTTAACTTTAACCGCATCGCCTATTTTAAGAATCTCTTCAACATTCATAACTCTTTTATAAGCTAATTCCGATATATGACAAAGCCCTTCCACTCCTGGCAATATTTCAACAAAAGCTCCGAATTCTTTAATATCTTTAACGACTCCGTCATATACTTCTCCTACTTCAGGGTCTTTAACATAGGAATTAATTAAATTTATAGTTTTTTCCAATGTAGGACTATCTGGCGCAAATATATTTACGACTCCGCTGTCTTGTATTTCTACGTCGCTTCCAGTCGCGTCAATTATGGATTTAATATTTTTTCCTCCAGGACCGATTAAAATTCTAATTTTATCTGGATTGACTCCAATCATTTTGAATTTAGGAGCGAATTCGGATATTTCGGCAGGATTCGATATTGTGGCATCAATTTTATCCAGAATAAAGAATCTAGCTTTTTTAGCCTGTTCTAAAGCTTCTTTTAATATTTGAGTCGATATTCCCGTAAGTTTTATATCGAGCTGAAAAGCCGTTATTCCTTTTCTAGTTCCCGCAACCTTAAAATCCATATCTCCCAAATGGTCTTCGACTCCTTGAATATCGGTTAATATTTTATATCCGTCTTTATATGTGGCAAGTCCCATAGCGATTCCAGCGACGCTTGAATTGAGAGGAACTCCAGCGGATAACAAAGACATTGTTGACGCGCAGATTGTAGCCATAGAAGAAGAACCGTTGCTTTCCAATATTTCGGCGACAACTCTTATAGTATATGGAAATTTATCTTTTGAAGGCAAAACGGCGTTAAATGAGCGTTCGGCTAAATTTCCATGTCCAATCTCTCTTCTTCCCGGCGCTCCGTATCTTCCAACTTCTCCGACTGAAAAAGGCGGAAAATTATAATGAAGCATGAAAGTTTTATTGTCTTTTCCGTAAATATCGTCCATCAATTGGGAGTCTTTCTCGCTTCCCAAAGTAACTATAGATAAGCATTGAGTTTGTCCGCGTGTGAATAATCCCGAACCATGAACTCTCGGAATCAAATTTACCATAGTGTCAATCGGTCGTATTTCGTCCAAAGCTCTTCCGTCTGGGCGCATTCCTTTTTCAACTATCGCTTCTCTAACAATTTCTTCTTCTATAGAATGACAAATTCCTTTAACTTGAGCGATTAATTTTTCGTCTTCCGTTTTCGTTTTAATATATTCTTCTATTTCGTTAAAGGCGTTGTCCATGCTTTCGTTTCGTTTGGTTTTATCAGGATTATAATTCGCTTCCGTTATTTTTTCTCTTCCGTATTCATTAACTATGCCAACCAAATCTTTATCGAATTCAAATAATTCCTGCTCAATCTTTTGAGTTCCGCAAAGATTAGCCATTTCGTTTTGAATATCAATATATTTTTGCATTTCTTTATGAGCAAGTTCTATAGCGCCTATAAAAACTTCTTCGGAAACTTCTTTAGCTTCTCCTTCAATCATCAATATAGCGTCTTTGCTTCCCGCTACTATAATATCCAAATCGCTTTTTAAAAGCTCGCTGTTTTTTGGATTTACAATATATTCTCCGTTAATATATCCTATTCTAACCGCCGCGACAGGTCCGCCGAAAGGAATCCATGAAATAGTAAGCGCAGCGCTTGAAGCTATCAAAGCCAAAGCGTCCGTTGGCATATCGGAATCTACCGAAAGAACGGTTGGAATTACCTGAACCTCGTTTCTAAAACCTTCGGGGAATAAAGGTCTTAAAGGTCTGTCTATTATTCTAGATATTAATATTTCTTTATCTCTCGGTTTTCCTTCTCTTTTCAAAAATCCGCCGGGAATTTTTCCTCCAGCGTAATATTTTTCGTTATAATTTACCGTTAGAGGAAAAAAATCCGATTCTAAATTCGGCTCTTTAGCGGCGACAACCGTAGCCAATATTGTGGTATTTCCAAGTCTCAAAGTTACCGCGCCATGAGCTTGTTTTGCCAAAAGCCCCGTTTCTAATATCAATTCCTCTCCACAAAATGAACTTTTTACCGTTATCATTATAGTCTACTCCTTTTATACATTTATACGATTAAAACAAATCAAACAAAATACCAAAAAGATTAAAGAAAATTTTAATATTATAGATAGTAATAAAAACAATATTAAAAATTATTTTCTTAATTTTAATTTTTGTATAAGATTTTTATAAGCTTCTATATCGACTCTTCTTAAATAGTTAAGAAGTTTTCTTCTTTTAGCGACCATTTTTAGAAGCCCCATCCTCGAATGATTATCTTTAGTATGAGTTTGAAAATGCCCTTTCAAATAGGTTATTCGGTTTGTCAAAAGCGCTATTTGAACTTCCGCAGAACCCGTGTCCTTTTCATTTTTACCAAACTCTTTGATTATTTTCGATTTTTCTTCCGCCGTTATAGACATTTTTTCTCCTTTTTAAAAAATTCTCTGACTTTGTATTCGTCTTTTTTTAGCAGTAATTTTACTTCTTCTATAGAATTAACTTTTACATTGTCTCTTACATATTTAAGAAGCATTACGGTTAATTTTTTACCGTATATCGTTCTTGAAAAATCAAGTATATGACTTTCAACTCTAAGTTCTTTATTAATATTGCTTATGCCAATAAAGGTGAGCGCCTTATAATATTTGTCTCCGTTTCCAATTTTTACAAGCGAACTATAAACGCCCATTTTAGGAATAAAAATATTATTTGGAATTTCCAAATTTGCGGTCGGATATCCTATCTTTCTACCCAAGGCGTTTCCATGAACTATTTTCCCGCTTATCGTATATTCTCTCCCGAGCATTTTATTAGCGTCTTTTATTTTGCCGTTTGAAAGACAATCTCTTATAGAGGAACTCGATATTCTGTTTTTATTATAATTAAGAAATTTAATTACGTTCACTCCGATACCGCATTCTTTTGAATATTTATCCAAAAATTCTCTATTGCCTTCTCGGTTTCTGCCGAATGCAAAATCGAAACCTACGGCTATATGTTTCATACGATAATACGCTATTAATTTATTAAAGAACTCTTTAGCTTCCATTGTATAAAATTCTGGCAAAAAGTCAATAACTATTATATAGTCAATTCTCAATTCTTTTATAAAACGAGTATTTTCTTCTATGTTGTAAATAGATAAATTTCTTTTCTTTATTAGAATAGCAATTGAAATAAGATTGTTTTTTTTAGCGTAATTAACGGTATATTTTAAAAGTTTTTGATGCCCTTTATGAACGCCGTCAAATTTCCCTATTGTTACAACGCTCCCTTTTTTCAAATCTATATGACAAAATTCGTTAATAACTTTACTCATTTTATTTTTTATTCCAAATCGTTCAATCGCTATTTAAATGTCCTCTTAAAAATAAAAGAAAGCATAATCGTAAATACGGCTATAAAGTATATGAAAGCGGTTATATTCCAAAAATTTAAATTGCTCATAACTCTGTTAGCGACCGTAAAAATAATTTGCAAAATACAATATATAAGAAAACCGCTCAATATATTATGATATACATATTTTTTTGAAGAAAAAGCCGAACCGAGCATATAAAGAGAAAAAAGTATAATAAAAAATTGACTAAATAAAATAACTATCACATAAATTTGCGGATTATCGGATATAAAATACCTTAACGAAAGATTTATAAACGGAATCAAATTAAATCCGAAAACTATATTTTTTGAAATATCCGACAAATAACCGAATATTGAATCCCTTTTTATTTCAACCGAATCTTTATCTTCTAAAACCGTTCCATTAATTTCTTTGATATCGAACATAGAAATTACTTCATTTGAAACATATATATAATCCGCAAAATACACTTTATTTCCAGCATAAGTGTCTATGAGTATTCCGTTTTTATATCCGTTGTCCAATAATTTATTATTCGCTTTTATTATATATTTGTCAACTTTAGTAAATGTTTTTTCGTTTATATCCAAAAAAGTATTTTCGTTTCTTAAATATTCAATTTCATGTTTGCTGATTAAAACATAAATCGGATAAGAAATTATAATAACAGACAAAAGTCCTATAGTCAAAGCCGTCGCGAGATAGCCTCTCAATTTATTTAAAGTTCCGACAAATATTATTGAAATTATTGACGAAACTACAAAAACATAAAACAAATAATTTTGAATAAACCTAACGATTAAATTTATATTAAAATCCTTAAGCAAAACATTAGCGTCTACTACTCTAAACAAATAGATACAAAAAAATATTACAAAAAATATAATAAAAATTTTAAATAGATTAAATAAATTTCCAAGCAGTTTCATAGATATAATATTATATTATAAAAAATAAAAATTCAAGCCTAAAATATAATATTAATTTAATTATTATAATAAAAAATTTTTCGTCAAAATTAAAAATCTCTCTTTCGTATCCGATTATATATAAGATATACGAAATAAAAGGAGCGACTCCGCAAAAGAAAACAAAGATTATAATTGGAATTTTGAAAAATAAAAACCTCCATTTTTAACCCCATACTTTTAAAGTATAGATAACCATAACAAAAAAGTATTTGACTAATAGAAAACTTATATTAAAATTAATTCAAAAATAATAAAAATTAGAAATTATATATTGACTTTGGAGTTAACTTCAATGTTATAATATAAAAAATAATTAAATTTCAAGATGCCAAGACGACTGTCCGCAGAAGCGAGGCATGTCTAAGGCGAAGGAGAAAAAAGATGCTTGGAAATTTCACTTATTGTAATCCGACAAAATTATATTTCGGAAAGGAAGCTCTCAAATGGCTTAATAAAGAGTTGCCTAAATACGGCAAGAATGTTTTGCTCGTTTACGGCGGAGGTTCTATTAAGAAAAACGGAATCTATGACGAGGTTGTCAAAATTCTTAAAGAGAATGGAAAAGAAGTTTTTGAGGATGCGGGAGTTATGCCAAATCCTACGGTTGAAAAACTAAACGAAGGCGTGGAGAGAGCGCGAAAATCTAAAGCGGATTTTATTTTAGCGGTTGGAGGCGGTTCGGTTTGCGATTACGCTAAAGCGGTTTCCGTTTCGGTAAATTGTAAAGAAGACGCTTGGGAAAAATATTTTATTCGTTTTGAAGATGTCGACAAATACACAAAAATCATTCCTGTAGGATGCGTTTTGACAATGGTTGGAACGGGAAGCGAAATGAATGGAGGCTCGGTTATAACAAATCATTCTCAAAAATTAAAAATCGGGCATGTTTTCGGAGAAGAAGTGTTTCCTAAATTTTCAATATTGAATCCCGAATATACTTTTACTTTGCCAAAATATCAAATGGTTTCGGGAATTTACGATATAATGTCGCATATTTTAGAGCAATATTTTTCGGGAACTGACGATAACACTTCCGATTATATTATGGAAGGACTTTTAAAATCTCTTATTCACAGCGCCGAAATTGCAATTGAAAATCCAAAAGATTATGAAGCAAGAAGCAATATTATGTGGACGGCTACTTGGGCTTTAAATACATTAGTCGCAAAAGGAAAAACTCAAGATTGGGAAGTTCACATGCTCGGGCAAAGCGTTGGCGCGCATACGGACGCTACGCATGGAATGACGCTTTCGGCGGTTTCTATTCCTTACTATCGTTTCATTCTTCCTTACGGAGTCGAAAAGTTTAAAAGATACGCCGTAAATGTTTGGAATGTAAATCCAGAAAATAAATCGGATAAAGAAATTGCCGAAGAAGGTTTGAATAAAATGGAAGCTTGGATGAAAAAAATCGGGCTTGTGATGAATATATCCGAACTTGGCGCAAAAGAAGATATGCTTGACGGCATGGTTAAAAGCACATTGACTATGGAAGGCGGTTATAAAATTCTTAATAAAGACGATATTAAAGCGATATTGAAAGCGAGTCTTTAATAAGTTTAACCCAAATTTTTTAAGACAATAGTTTTAAATTTTTTCATATTTTTTAGTCCTTAAGTTTTACATGTTGCCTCGTAATTCTGCGGGGCAATCTTTTTATATTGTTTATATTAAAAAATTAAATAGTTTTAGCAATACTTTTAAAGCATAATTAGATATAACAAAAAAGTATTTGCTATGATTATTTTAATATATAAAACGAAGATTATACGAGAAAATGTTTCTTCTTATAGATTACGCTTTTTTTGATTATGACGAGGCGATTGTATTTTTCTTTTTGGATTATTTGGCGATTATGGGATTTTTTATATTCGTAACTTATTATTCTTCAAAATTATCGCAAAGACAAAAAATTAAATAATAAAATATAATACTTGAAAATATATAATCTATAATTTATAATTAAATTCAAATTAATTAAAATAAAAAATAATTAATTGAAAAAATAAAAACAAAAAATTTAAAACTAAAAGGAGTTTTTATGGCAAGAGTAAAATATGTAGAATATGAAGAAGCTCAAGGAAAAGTAAAAGAAGCCTTTGACGA
>CAKVCG010000100.1 GCA_934725525.1 uncultured Brachyspira sp.
TTGTTATCAATAAAGTTAACAAATTTCTGTCATTGCAAAAAATTTTGTCATTGCGAGGGCAACGCCCGAAGCAATCCACTATTAATAAGGTTAAATTTTAAAATCAAATTCTATTTTAATTGGATTACTTCGGCTATAAATAGCCTCGTAATGACGGAGTAAAAACAGTTATCATTGCGAGGCGATTATTCGGCTTTTGTCATTGCGAAACTCTGCTGAAGCAATCCAATTCAGAATTCGTCAACTCTTCACATAACAATGGGTTCGCCATAGGCGTCCCTACGGAAACCCCCTTGTTAATTTGTTTATTAAATTTTTTATACTTGATAAATTTACTTTTTACTGTTATATTATCCAAATAAAAAATTTAATAAAATTTTAAATAAATAAAAATGTTTAAGGACTGTCAATGATAAAAGTCGATAACATTGTAAAATATTACGGCGAACATTTGGCTTTGAAGGATGTTTCATACACGATAAATAAAGGCGAAATTGTCGGATTCTTGGGACCGAACGGAGCGGGAAAAAGCACTATGATGCGAATTATCACGGGTTATTTGCCAGCTACAAGCGGATATGTTTATTTGGACGATTACGAGATTTACGATAATCCTATAGAATTAAAAAGAAGAATCGGATATATGCCCGAAAATATTTCTTTATATACCGAAATGACGGTTTTAGATTATTTGAAATTTGCGGCAAAATTGAAAGGAATAGAAAGAAAACATATTAAAAACGCTTTGGAAAATACGATTGAAATAACGGGACTTACAAAATATAAAGACAGAATAATCGGACATTTATCGAAAGGCTATAGACAGAGAACGGGAATCGCTCAAGCTATAATACATGACCCCGAAGTTTTGATATTGGACGAGCCTACAAGCGGACTCGACCCGAATCAATTAATTGAAGTTCGTTCTTTAATAAAAAGTTTGGGAGGAACGCGAACGGTTATATTGTCGACTCATATATTAAGCGAAGTGGAAGACACTTGCGAAAGAGCTTTAATCATAGACAATGGAGAGCTGATAGCCGAAGACACAATCGAAGGCTTGAAAACGGCAATGGACAGAGAAATACTCGGCGGAAATATCGAATTAAAAGTTGCGGGAAGAGTTGAAGACGCGCTTATTTGCATTAGGGAAGTTCAAGGAGTTATTCAAGCGGAAACCGATAATTTTGGTTCTATTATAATAGAATGCGAGAGAGGAAACGATATAAGAGCGGCGATAGTTAAGCATTTGGTTCAAAGCAATTTTGAAGTTTTGGAGATTAGAGCGAAAGAAAGGACTTTGGAAGAAGTATTTATATATTTTACCGACAAAAAGAAAAGCGAAGATTTTGATAAAACTAAATATATTAAAGACGAAATCGTTTCAAAAGATTTAAATGAAAAAAATGAAATTGAAAATTCGGATAAAAATTTAAACGAAAATTCAAACGAAGAATTAAACGACATGAAAGAAGATAATAATTAAGAGGTAAAAATAATGAAAAATATTTATGTTATATTCGCAAGGGAAATACAATCTTTTTATGTTTCTCCATTATATTATATATTGGGATTTATTTATTTGGCGCTTACGGGTTATTTTTTTACGATAGAAATTTATTATAGCAGATTGGCTGTTATGGAAAACACGATGTATAATATTGGATTTTTTACTATTTTATTTCTTTCGATATTATGCATGAAATTAATCGCGGAAGAGCGAGCTTCTGGAACTTTCGAGCTTATTATGACATCGCCTATAACTTCTTTGCAATATGTGATTGGAAAATATTTGTCCGTTTTGGTGGTTTACATTTCTTTGCTTATAATGACTTTCGTTTATCCGATTCTTCTTATGATATTCGGAAAGCCCGATATTGGAGTTATATTCAGCGGTTATTTGGGTTTATTTTTACTCGGAATGGCGATTTTGGGACTTGGACTAATAGCTACAAGCGTTTCAAAAAGTCAATTAGTCGCCGCTATACTCGGAGTTTCGATGGGAATATTCGCGTATATTATAAATTGGCTTAGCGAAATGTTTACGGGAGCGAGCAGATTATTAAACGCAATTTCAATAACGACATATTTTTCGGATTTTACAAAAGGAATGATTGATATTCAAAATGTAATATTCTTTTTGATTTGGGCAATCGCATGCATTTCAATATCGACAATGTTTGTAGAATCTTATAAATGGCAATAACGGAAACTAAAATGTCAAATATATCGGAAATAGTAGAATATGTAAAAAATAACGATTTGGAAAAAGTAAAAAGTTGCATAGAAAATGACAATTCTTTAGTTGATGCAAGAGACGAAGAATCAAAATTTACTTTATTAATGATTTGCGCTAAAAAAGGCTATTTCGACATTGCAAAATTTTTGATTGAAAACGGAGCGAATTTAAACGACAGAAGCCGAACGGGAATAACCGCTTTAATGTTCGCATGCGCCGAAAAACAAATTGAAATTGCAAAATATTTAATCGACTGCGGAGCTAATGTTAATTTGAGAGATAAACCTATGTTTAGCGCCTTGCTTTACGGTTCGCTTACGAAAGAACATTCGATAATAGAATATTTAATAAAAAACGGAGCCGATGTAAACGCGAAAAATTTTAATCTGTTTACTCCTCTTATGTTTGCCGCTAAAATTGGCGATTTGAAAACGGTTAAACTTTTGATAGAAAATAACGCCGATATAAATATAAAAAATAAAAACGGAGAGAACGCTTTAGATATCGCGATAAATAACGGGCAAAAAGAAACGGCGGAGTATTTAAAAAAATTGTATGAATAAAAAAAATAAAAAAATAATTAGTATGGAAGAATTAAAAGAAATTCTAAAAGAAAATAATAATAAAAAAATCGTATTCACCAACGGTTGCTTTGATATTCTTCATCGCGGACATGTGGAATATTTGCAAAAAGCTAAAGAATTGGGAGACTTGTTAATATTGGGTTTAAATAGCGACTTATCGGTAAAAAGACTTAAAGGAGAAAATCGCCCGATAAACAACGAAGAAGACAGAGCGATAATTTTATCCGCTTTAGAATGCGTCGATTATGTGGTAATATTTGACGAAGATACGCCATTCGAGTTAATAAAAAATTTAAAGCCCGATATATTGGTTAAAGGCGGAGATTATAAATTGGAAGATGTTATTGGAAGAGAGTTTGCGAAAGAAACGATATTGATAGATTTTGTAGACGGTTATTCCACGACAAAAACGATAAAAAATATAAATAATTTAAAATAAATAATTAAATTAAAGGAGTTTTTTATGATTATAGTAACCGGCGGAGCGGGATTTATAGGCTCGAATATCGTTAGAGGATTAAATAATTTAGGAATTGACGATATAATTATTATTGACGATTTGAAAAACGGTTCAAAACATAAAAATTTAAATAGAATAAAATTCAAAGATTATATCGATAAAGAATATTCGATTGATTTTATAAACAAATCGAAAGATAGAATAGACGCGATTTTTCATCAAGGCGCTTGTTCCGACACTATGGAAACGGACGGAAATTATATGATGAAAAATAATTACGAAACGAGTAAAAATATTTTGCATATTTGTTTGGAAAATAAAATTAGATTATTTTACGCGTCGAGCGCTTCGGTTTACGGAAACGGAGAGAGAGGTTTTGCCGAAAAAGAAGAAAACGAATATCCGCTTAATGTTTACGCTTTTTCAAAATATCAATTCGACAGATATGTCAATAAATTTGCAAAAGAGAAAAAAATTAACAGTCAAGTCGTGGGATTAAGATACTTCAATGTTTACGGTCCGCAGGAAAATCATAAAGGAAGAATGGCGTCCGTGTCTTTTCATTTATTTAATCAGATAAAATCAGGCGAGAGCATGAAAATTTTTGAAGGAAGCGAAACATTTTTAAGAGATTTTATTCATGTGGACGATGTCGTCTCGGTTAATAATTTCTTTTTTGAAAACGAGAAAATAAGAGGAATATTTAATTGCGGAACGGGACATGCCGAAAGTTTTTTAGAGATTGCAAAAGCGTTAAAAGAAGTTTATCCAAAATCGAATATAGAATATATACCTTTTCCCGATGCCTTAAAAGGAAAATATCAAAAATTTACTCAAGCGGATTTGACGCTTTTAAGAGAAGCGGGCTATAATAAAAGTTTTATGAATGTAAACTCGGGAGTAAAAAAATACGCTAAAGTTTTAGAAGAAAGCGGCGGTTATTTGATGTGATTTATTTTAAGAATAATATTGATAATTTTTATTTCTTATAATAAACTATTTTTTATGATTTTTACGATATTTTATATTTTGATAAGCGTTATATTTACCGCTCTAAATTTTTTAGTAGTTTTTATTTTGTATATTTTTGTCAGACCTTTTAGCAAAAAAAAATCGATTATTATAAGTCATTCGATTTCAAAATTTTGGGCGCGAGGTTTAATGAAAATGGCTTTTATAAAATTCGATTTGGAAAATAAAGAAAATTACGATTCAAAAAAAGTATATTTGCTCACTCCGAATCATCAAAGCGCGTTCGATATTTTCTGCTGTTTTTGTATATTCAAAGGTTTATACGCTTTCGTTTCAAAAGACGCTTACGGAAAAGTTCCAATGGTTAGTTTCGGAATGAGAACGGCGAATTATATTTTAGTTAAAAGAGGAACGGTTGGAGCGGCGAAATCAATCGAAGATATCGAAGAGAGATTAAATAACAAAACGAGCGTAGTTTTATATCCCGAAGGCACGAGAAGTAAAACGGGAGAGATAAATATGCCGAAGAGAGGAATTTTGAGAGTGTCCGAAAAATACCCCGACATTCCAATTTTGCCCGTAGTCATTTACGGAACTAAATATATAATGAAAGCGAGGAGTTTTAAAATAAATCCTTTCGGAAAAATTAAAGTTAGATTTTTAAAACCTTTTTATTTTAAGGACATAGAAGGAGACGAAAATTCAAAATTGAAATATTGGCATGATATTATGACGGAAAATTATAACGACTTAAAAAACAAGGTTAATAATGAATAATAATAAATCAATAATTCTCGCCGCGTCCGCTTATATTTTATGGGGGCTTCTTCCTATATATTGGAAAACCGTTCAAAATTTTAATTCGGCTTTCGTTTTGGGAATGCGAGTGATAACGACTTTTATTTTTACTTTAATCATAATAGTTTATAAAAAGTCAAAATTATATCGAGGAAAGAAAGCTTTGATTCAAACTATAATAGCGGGAATATTGGTAGGAGTTAATTGGTATTTATATATTTACACTGTTAATTCGGGAAATGTTTTGGAGGCGGGACTTGCCTATTATATATGTCCGATTTTAAGCATTTTTATTGGAATTGTCATTTTTAGAGAAAAGAAAAAACCTTTGGAATATTTGGCTATAATTTTAATGTTTATAGGAATGATTTATCAGACAGTAAGTTTGGGAAAACCTCCGATTATGGCTTTATGCATAGCTTTGACTTTTTCAATTTACGGAATATTAAAAAAATTTTCGGTTTATTCTGGATGGGAGAGTTTATTTTTGGAGACTTTTGCAATAATAATTCCTTCGATAATAATCGCTAAAATTTATTTTCCGCAAAATCCTCAACCGATTTCAAAATGGATAGCCTTAATGTTCGCGGGAATTGCCACGGGAGTTCCTTTATATTTATACGCAAAGGCGGCGAAAGGACTTCAAATTTCTATGCTCGGATTTTTGCAGTTTTTAGTTCCGTTTATGGCGACTATTCTTGCAATATTCGTTTATAAAGAAGAAATCAATATTAACAGAGCGATAACTTTATGCATTATAATATCCGCTTCAATTATTTATTCTATCTCGATATTTAAAAATTCGCATACTAATAATAATAGTAAAAATTAAATTTATAAATTCTGATTATTAGTATATTGACTTTTTTATAAAATTTGATAAACTTATATATATAAATAAAAAAAATGAGGTTTATAACAATGAAAAAAATATTTTTAACAATTTTATTAGTAATTGCAGTTTATTCGCATAATCTTAAGGCTGTAAGTTTGTCAATGGGATTTTTAGGACAATTCGCAATAAGCGGAGCTTCCTCAAATAAATCCGCTCCGTCATTTAGAAGTTTTGACGCGGGGTTTTCTTTTTTAATCGGAGTAAATCAAAGAATCGTCAATACAATATCCGCGTCCGTTTTGGCGGAAATCGGATATTATCATGATTCCTACGATTTCAAACATAATATAAACGGAATTAGAATAACCGAAAATTATCAGTTTGATAGTTTTTTTATAGGAGCTTTTGGCAAATTTCATTTTTCATTTTTCTCTTTGGGAATAGGCGGAGGAGCAAAAATTCCAACTTCTGCGGTATATAA
>CAKVCG010000101.1 GCA_934725525.1 uncultured Brachyspira sp.
AGAACGCATAGCGGTTGGCTTTCTTTTATGCTTCCGCGTCTTAAACTTGCGCGCGATTTGCTTAAAGAGGACGGCGTTATTTTTATTAGCATTGACGATAATGAACAGGCAAATTTAAAACTTTTATGCGATGAAATTTTTGGGGAAGATAATTTTGTAAATAATTTTATTTGGTTGATAGGAAAAGGTAAAAAAGATAAAAATTCAAGGACATTAGAACAATATATTTTATGTTATAGCAAAGACAAAACATTATTGGATAATTGGATTGATTATAGAGCGATAAAAGGAAAATTGGATAATCCAGATAACGATAAAAGAGGAAATTGGTTTAGCGGTAGTATATCTTTTAGCGAAGAAAGAAGTAATAGAAATAGTAAAAAATATTTTACTATTAAATCACCTTCTGGAATAGAATGGAGTAGGCAATGGATGGTTGAAGATAAAGAAGAAATGGAACAATTAATAAAAGAAAATAAAATATATTTTGGAGAAGCTCCGCTTTTCGATAAAACTCCAAGATTAAAAATTTTTGAAAACGAATTATTAGAAGTAATACCAGATAATATTTTTAACGATTTAGGGACAAGTAGAAGCGCAATAATGGAAGTAAAAAATATGTTTGGTTGTATAATTTTTGAAACTCCAAAACCTGTAGAATTAATAAAACATATGTTAAAGATAGCAACAAAAAATAATGATATTATTTTAGACTTTTTTGCAGGAAGCGGAACGACTGCCCAAGCGGTTATGGAATTAAACGCAGAAGATAAAGGCAATAGAGAGTTTATTTTAGTTCAAATTGACGAAGAGATAAAAGAAGATAAAAGCAAGAGCGCTTATGATTTTTGCAAGAAAGAATTAAAAAGCAAAAATCCTGTAATTAGCGATATTACAATAGAGAGAGTAAAAAGAGCCGCTCAAAAAATAATTCAATCTTCAAAAGACAACGATTTAAATTTAGGCTTTAAAGTTTTTACTTTAGAAGATAAGCCCGAAATTATAATAGATAAAGATAAAAATTTAAAATTAATTAATCGTAGAAATTTAAGCGTTATCGATAAGGTTGTTAATATGTTTCTTATTAGCGGAAAGACTCTCGATAAGAAAATTGAAAATATTTTTGACGGAAAACTCTATAAATGCGAAGATTCTTTTTATTTGATAAGTTTCAATAAAGAGATTTTAAAATATTTAATAAAAACTCAAAACGAATATATTTTTATAGACGCTTACGGAGATATAGAATTGGAAGATTTTTTGAATTTGGGAGCTGGGTTTACGGAAAGGATGAGAGTTGTCTATTAATTTTTTATTTTGCTTACTTATAAATTAAATTTCGGAAATATTTTCTATTATAACTTCAAAATTCATTCCCAAAGACGCTTTTATTAAAATCGCCGCGTCTTCTTTTATAAATTCTTTTATTTTAGAAATAGAATCTTCCGCTTTTTCAAAATAATATTTTTCGCAATTAACCGTTTCGTAAATATATTTTGAATAATTACCGCAGGCTATTACTACATTTATATTATTTAAAGAGTTGATTAAATCGCCAATCTCTCTATGATAGAATTCGCTTTTAGGTTCGGTTTCGAGCATATCGCCTATAACCGCAATTTTTTTATTCTCTTCTCTTTTGGATAAATAATTAATCATATTTTTCAAAGCTGACGGATTGGAATTATAACAATCGTTTATTATTACGCAATTATTTATATTTTTTATTTGCATTCGATTTTTTGGAGATTTATAATTTATTAAAATTTTTGAACATTCTTTTAAGTCGACATTGTATATTTCCGCAATTTTTAGAGCGGACAATACATTATTAAAATTAAAATCTCCGATTAAATTATGTTTAAAAATTATTCCTTTATATTCAAAAGTTTCGTTATCGATTTTGATTATATCTTTAATGTCGGTTTCGATTATTTTTAGATTCTTTTTTTTAGCCTCTTCGATTAATATGTTAACTTCGTTTGAATTTTTATTTATTATAGCAATCGCGTTTTTTTTCGTATTATTAAAGAGTTCGCTTTTTGCCAAAGCTATATTCTTCAGAGAGCCTAAATGCGCGATATGAACCGACTCGACATTATTTATCAAAACGGCGCTCGATTCTATAGCCTCCGATATTCTTAAAAGTTCGTTTTCATGATTCATTCCCGCTTCGATTACGGCGATTTGAAAACTGTCGTCCAGATTAAAAATAGTTTTCGGAACTCCTATTTCGTTATTTAAATTTCCTTCGGTTTTAAGGACTTTATATTTTGTCGATAAAAATAAAGCGGTTAATTCTTTAGTAGTCGTTTTTCCGCAGCTTCCCGTTATCGCGATAATCGGAATATCGAATCTTCGTCTATATTCTCTAGCAAGTTTTATAAAAAAAAGAATCGTATCGGCATAATAAAAAACTTTCGCGTCTTCGGGTATTTTTATATTTTCACTCAAAATAAAATATTGGCAGCCTTTATTATAGCATTCCAAAGCGAAGTTATTTCCGTTAAATTTTTCTCCTTTTATAGCTAAAAAAATTTTATCGTTACCAAATTCTTCTCTGCTGTCGGTTGAAATATATAATTCTTTATTTTCTTCTTTTTCTATATTTTTTAAATAATCGGCTTTTAATTCTTTTGCAACTTTTATTATATCTTTTAAGCAAGTTTTTCCCATAAATATTTTTTCCGTTTAATTCATATAAAAAATAATTAATAATATCTACTATAATACTCGTAGCTTTTCATTACTTTTTCAACATAATATTCGGTTTCTTCAATATCTATAAATCTTCCCGTTCTATACATATTGTTAGTTCCGTATTCGCTTTTCCATCTGTTTCCCCTGCTCGAACCCGCATTATACTTCGCCGCAACCATAATATAATTATTCGCATTCTCGCTCGTAAAAAGCCAAGACAAATGTGAAATTCCCAAATATATATTTTGTTTAGGGTCATTCAAATTGAGAGGATTAAATTTATATCTCTTTTTTTTATTTTCCGCTCCCGCAGTCGCTGGCATAAGCTGCATGAGTCCTCTCGCTCCAGCCCAAGAGATAGCCTTTGCGTCAAATAAACTCTCCTCTCGCATTATCGAATAAACGAATTCGGGTTCTATTTTATAATATTTCGATTCGGGAACGACATACTCGTCAAAAAATCTCGGATAAATATATTTTCTAAATTCTTCGGGAAGCAAATCGATATTTTCCGAATAATTATATCCAAAATATTTTCCAATATTATTGCATATTTGCATGAATCTTTTCGTATTTGAGGAAGCGATAAATATTTTTTCGGCGTAATAAAACAAAGGATAAGTTATTTGAGTTTTTTGATAAACTTTATTAAATTCGGCGTAAGCGTTTTGAATATCGCCGTAATAATAAAGCAGAATCGACTTATTTATTTCGCCTCTCGTTTGCAATGAAAGTTCGTTAAATATTTCATTTTCCGTTATCATTTCGTCTCTTTTTAAATAAAAATCTTTAACGAATCTATTTTGCATAAAAATTTCTTTTGCAATATCTCTCGCTTCTTTTACAAGTTTATCTTCTTTTTTGCTTGCGATATAATCTATGAATTGAATTTTATTTAGAGTTTCGAGGGTTTTTGAATAATTTGAAATTTCAAAATTTTTTTTAGCTTCTTCCAAATAATAATCGTTGCTTAAAGAAATATTTTTAATCATATCTTCGTTTGCAAGAGTCAAAGCGCCTTTGATATAATAAGGATTTTTGCTCGTCAAAAGAGTTTTCATTATATAATCGTTTCTTTTATCAAAGTCTTCAAATTCTTCGGCAACCCACATATTCCAAGACATAGCCAAATCGTTTCTTAATTTTGAATGACGCTCTTCCAATATTTTCAAAGCGTAATAAGTTTCAGTTTTATTTTTTAATTTCAAAGATTTTCTCAAATAACTTTTTAAAGACGCTTCCGTCCACCTATTGCTTCTAAATTTATTCAAACTGTTCGTTAAATATCTTTTTGCCAAAATCAAATTATTCGATTTCAAACTTTCCGTTACAAATATATTATAAATTCTTGAAACATATTCGTCTTTCGGATATTCTTTCAAAAAAGTTTGATACAAGGCAGTAGATTTTTCAATATTATTTAATCTATAATAATTGTCGGCGTTATGATAAAGTCCCAATCTTCTATAAGATTTATTATTTGTGTTTGCAAGATAACTGTCAAATAATTTTGAAGCGTCTTCTCTTTTGCCTTCTCGTTGATTTATTCTCGCTATATAATATATGCAATTCGCTTTATTATAATTTTGTTTTATTAAAGAATTGAAATAATTTAAAGCCTCCGTTCTATGTCCCGCTTCGTATAATTCGGTAGCCATTTTATATTTTATATTGCTTGGAAGTTCCAAAGCCTCTTTTTGAAAATTATTATTGAAATAAATTATCGCTTCTCTATTGTAAAATTTAGTTATAAGTTCCAAAGCGATTTCTTTATTTTTTTCTTTATCTTTAATTCTTTGCAAAGCTCTTAAACCGACAAATTCTTTAATCCATTTTTGAGTTTTTCCGTTAAAAAAATTACTTATCGGATAATCGTCTCTATAAAATTCCGCTAACGCTTTATATTGTTCGGCATAAGGATAGAGAGTCGAGCAAGGATATTCTTTAATAATAACGGAATACAAATTAATAGCATCGTCATACATATTCGCGTATAACGCGCTTTTCGCTCCGTAATATATAACATAATCTCTGATTAAAATTTCGTCCTCGCCGTTTATTATATTTGTAAATTGATTATAAGCGTTTAAATATTTTTTTTCATTGTAGAGTTTCAAAGCCGTTCCGTAATTTATTTTATTTTTTGAAATTATATTCGGAAGTTCGGGGATATTTTTAGCGTTTAGCATCGAAGTCGCTATTATTATAATAAGTTCAAACGATAGAGTTAATAAAAATATTCTTTTCTTCATAGGTAAAAAATTTAAAAATAAATTTAAAATTTGTATAATTTATTTTTATGCATTTTAATATCATTTATTGATTTTTGCAAATATAAAAATATAACTATCTTTACAAAAACTATGAATTTTATTATAATTAATTCGATATAATATATAAAGTAATAATTATAAAATAAATGTTTGGGAGTAAAAATCGGATGACTGAAAAGAAATTTTATATTACCACGCCTATATATTATCCTTCGGACTATTTGCATATAGGGCATTGTTATTGCACAATCGCCGCCGACACTATGGCTAGATATAAGAGAATAACGGGATACGATGTTTATTTTTTGACGGGAACGGATGAACATGGCGAAAAAATAGAAAGAAAAGCCGAAGCTGCAAAAACTACTCCTAAAGCCTATGTCGACAATATAGTCGAGGCGACAAAAGAATTATGGAAAAGACTTCATATAGATTATACCCATTATATAAGAACGACAGACGATTATCATGTAAGAAGAGTTCAAAAAATATTTAAAATATTATACGATAAAAATTTTATATATAAAGGCAAATATAAAGGTTTATATTGCGTAAGCGACGAAGCGTTTTTTACCGACAGCCAAGTGATAAAAAAAGAAGACGGAAAATGTTATTGTCCCGATTGCGAAAAAGAATTGGAATATAAAGAAGAAGAATGTTATTATTTGAAATTGTCTGATTACGGAGATTGGCTTATCAATTATTATAAAGAGCATCCCGAATTTTTAGGACCAAAAGAGAGAATGAACGAAATGCTTAATAATTTTCTTTTGCCCGGCTTGGAGGATTTGGCGGTTACTCGAAAAGGCTTGAAATGGGGAATCGAATGCCCTATAGATAAAGAGCATAGCATTTATGTTTGGATAGACGCTTTAAGCAATTATATAACGGCTTTGGGTTATCCCGAAGAAGACGACAGTTTATTTAAAAAATATTGGGCATGCGATGTTCATTTTGTGGGAAAAGAAATAGTTAGATTCCATTCAATAATCTGGCCCATAATGCTTAAAATGCTCGATATTCCTTTGCCAAAAAAAGTTTTCGGGCATGGCTGGATACTATTTGACGATGGAAAAAAAATGAGCAAAAGCAGAGGAAATGTAGTCGAACCGAACAGTTTAATCGACAAATACGGAGTTGACGCTTTAAGATATTTTTTGATGCGGGAAATTAATTTTGGAATTGACGGATATTATTCGCAGGAATTGCTTTTAAAAAGAATAAATAGCGATTTGGCAAACGATTATGGAAATTTATGGCATAGAATAACCACAATGCTTGGAAAATATTTTAATAGCATTTTGCCCGAAGAGGTTGAAAGCGTTTACGGAGAGAGAGAGAGAGAATT
>CAKVCG010000102.1 GCA_934725525.1 uncultured Brachyspira sp.
AGAAGACATTTGCCTGACGAATTAAAAGACGAAGTCGCCCCTAAAAATATAATATTAATAGGACCTACGGGAGTCGGAAAAACTGAAATTGCAAGGAGACTTGCAAAACTTGTAAAAGCGCCGTTTATTAAAGTGGAAGCGACAAAATATACGGAAGTCGGATATGTAGGACGAGATGTGGAAAGTATGATTCGCGATTTGGTTAATGCGGCGATATTCGATTTAAAATCCGCAATGATGAAAGATGTCGAAAAAGAGGCGACCGATATCGCTTTGGATAAACTTGTCAAGCTTCTTTTGCCTTCCGTAAATTCCGTTAAAAAAGAAGAAGATTATTTAACGGAAAACGAAATGGAAAAAAAGAAAAACGCTAAAGAGCAGATGAAAATTAGAATCGCCAACGGAGATTTTGACGAAACTTATGTCGAGATAAAAGTTAGCGGAAATCAAAACAGAATGTTCGGAATAATTCCAGGAATGGGATTTGAAGAAAACGATATGATTCAATCTATGGTTGGAAGCATTATGCCCGTTAATAAGAAAAACAAAAGATTAAGAGTTAAAGAAGCTAAAAAATATTTGATAAGCGAGGCTTCGGAATCTCTTATAGATATGGAAAAAATAACTTCGGACGCTTTAAGCCTAACGGAAAATATGGGAATAATATTTTTGGACGAAATAGATAAAATAGCGAGCGGAAATAAGAGCGACCATGCGGATGTTGCAAGGCATGGAGTTCAAAGAGATTTGCTTCCTATAGTCGAAGGAACTACGGTAAATACGAAATACGGACCCGTGAAAACCGACCATATTTTATTTATAGCGGCTGGAGCGTTTCATACAAATAAACCTTCGGATTTGATTCCAGAACTTCAAGGAAGATTTCCGATAAGAGTGGAATTAAAAGCTTTGTCAAAAGAAGATTTTAAAGATATTTTGGTTAATCCCAAAAACGCCATAACGAAACAATATCAGGAATTACTAAAAACAGAAGGAATCGCCATAGAATTTGAAGAAGAAGCTTTGGACTGCATCGCCGATTTGGCTTATAATATAAATACCAATATTGAAAACATAGGAGCAAGAAGACTTTATACGATAATGGAAAAAGTTTTTGAGGAGATTTCGTTTACGGCGGACGAACATAAGGGAGAATTTATAAAAATTAAATCCGATAATATAAAAGAGGCTATGAAAGATATAGAGGAAAATAGAGATATTAGCAGATATATTTTATAATTGACAATATCAAATTTTTTACTATATTATAATCGGATAGCTTATTAATTTTACAATTAATATTACGGAGTATTATTATGGCAGATAATAGTAATGTCGATAATTTGACGATTGAAAACGACATCCGTGAAGATAATGTTTTTATAAAATGGAATCCTCTATACGATACTAAACATAAAATTATAGACGAACAGCATAAAGAACTTGTAAATATAATAAACGACCTTTATTTGTCCACTATCGACCATAAAATCAATAAAAACGAGGCTTTTATTAACGCTGCAAAAAGATGCATAGAATACGCCGATTACCATTTCAAAACGGAAGAGAAAATAATGGATATCATAAATTATTCGGACACTGAAAATCATAAGGCTATGCATAAAAGTTTTTACGACGAGGTCGTTAGTCAAATAAAGAGCTATCAGGAAGGACAACCTTTCATCGCAAATAAACTTGTAAAATTTCTCAAAGATTGGCTTTTGGAACATATAGCTTTTAGAGATAAGATATTTGTGGAAGAGTTAATGCGGGTTTTGAAAAATAGAGAAGGCAAATAATTATTAATTTTTTAATTCTATAAAAATTATTATAAAATAATAATAATATTTTGCATTTTTATCTTAAATAACCTATAATCTTTTATAAAACTTTTATAATTAGGAAATTTATAAGTGTCTAAAAAAAATTCGCATATTTTGGGAATAATCATATTATCCATATTAAGCGCGTTACTATTAATTCCCGCATTCCCGCCGTTAAATCTTTTTCCAATGTCTTTTATAGCTTTAGCGCCTTTAAATATAATTATTTATAGAGCGAATAAAATCAGATATTATATACTCTCTTCCTCTATATTTGTCCTCGTATTTTTCGGTTATTTGCTTATGTGGGTATCGGCTTTCATGCTGAAAGAAACCGAGGCCGCCGTAGCGTTTTTAACTTTATTTACAATTCTATTTTTACTCGTTCTTTTATTTTATTTGCCAGCGATGTTGTTAAGCGGTTTTATATCGAAACGACTTCCGCAATTTAGATTTATAGCCATTCCGATAATATTTACTTTTATGGAATATATGCGAAATGTCGGATTTTTAGGTTTTCCTTGGGGAATAATAGGATATTCTCAATGGAATTTTTTACCTTTTATTCAAATATCCGACACAATCGGACTTTTGGGTATAAGTTTTTTTATTTATTTCACAAACGCAGCTATAAGCCATTATTTTCTTTTATACGCCGATAAAATAGATATTAAAAAAGATAAAAAAAATTATTTGCCCGCAATAATATTGGTTTCTTCTTTAGCGTTTATTTTAATTTACGGAATTGCAAAATTAAATTTGGAAGAATCGAAAAGAGCGAGAGCTAATAAAACGAAAATAGCTTTGATACAAAAATCTTTCGACCCAAATAATTATTGGAATGAAATATATACTGGAGAGCCTTACAGAAGAAATTCTGGGGGAATTCAAGGTTTTGCGGAAAATTTTTTGCTCAAATCGGATAAATTCAAAAGCGAAGAGCCTCCAGATGGAGTTACTCAAAACGGGACAATTTCGGTAAAGAGAGTGGCAAATTTGGCGAGAGATTCCGCGTTATCGCAGCCCTCTTTAATCGTTTATCCAGAATCTGTCACTATGGATTCTTACGGTTTTTATTTTAATAGGAATAAAGAATTATACGAATACGGGTTGGCTTCCAATTCCACATATCCCGCGATTTACAATACTTTTATTTTATACGATATGATAAGAGCCACTCAAACCTATCATCTTTTGGGAACTCCCATAATAAAAGAAAATACGAACGAAAACGCTTATAACAATTACGAATATTATAACGGAATGGAATTTATAGATTATAGAGGCGAAGTGCTTGACGAATATTCCAAAATGAAACTCGTTCCTGGCGGAGAGGCGTATCCTTTTCAAGATAGCGAATTTCTTTTAAATACTTTTCCTTTTAAGAATATTATTAATTTTATGTATCAGCAATTCGATAAAGCGGGAGCGAGCAAATGGAATAGAGGGAAAAAAATAACCGTTTTCAATCATCCGAGAGGCTACACTTTTTCGGGGCTTATTTGTTATGAAAGCGCGTTCGGAGATTTTGTAAGACAATTTGCCTATAACGGAGCGGAAACTTTGGCGGTAATAACGGAAGACGCTTGGTCTTACAGCGATGAATCTTTACTTCAACATTTTTATATGTCGGTATTCAGAGCCATAGAAAATAGAAGAGATTTGGTTCATAACGGCAATTCGGGAGTGACGGGACATATTTCAAGCTCTGGAAAAGTTATATCGACAATTCCTTTTTGGCAGCCCGATTATATGATAGCGAATGTTGCCTTGAATAATAAAATAACGATATACACAAGATTCGGAGAATGGTTCGTTTGGATTTGTTTTATCTCGATATTCGTATTAATATTTTTTTCTACAAAAAAAGATTTTATAAGATTTAAAATTCGCTTAAATAAAAAAATATTATGCATAATATCAAAAAAAAGCAAAGTTGAAAATAATAAACCTTCTGGCGTAAAAATTCATTCGTATATAAATAACGATAATGCCGAAGAGTTGCCGAGTCTGGACGATATAGAAGATTCTATAAAAAATTTAAAAATGGAAAAAAAGAAAGAAGAAAGCCATTATAATATATTTGACGAGCTTAAATCCGATATATACTCGGCTTTAGACGACATTATGGATGAAAATAACGAAAAAAAACATAGGAATTAAACTTATAATGAAAAAAACATTTATAATATTATTAGCAATTCTATTTATTATAAACTCTTGCAGTAAAAACTATGATTCAAATTCCGAATTCGGAATTTATGAATTTGAAAAATATATTTCAAAACTGGCTGCAAATAAAGACACTTTGGAGTTTACCTCAAATTTTATTTTGAATTTGGACAAAGATTTAATTGAAAAAATAACTCAAATGAATGTTATATACGAACTCTCGCCCGTAGAAATAATAGAATCGATAAAAAATAGAGGCTATTTATATCAAAGAATTTTTTCGGATAACGAAAACGCTCTTTGCAACTATTTGCCGAAAGAAGGCGGGTATTACGATGTAAGCGTCACATACAGAAAATACAAAGATATAAGCGTAGCGCAAATAGAATATCCATCGTTTAATGTAATCTCAAAAAATTCTATGGAGTTTGTGGCCATATATTTAGATGGAAAATGGAATCTCGTTACGATTAATTTTTTTAATATTTAAAATTAAAAAAGGAATATTACTTATACTAATGAATAAAATTATTTTGGCTTTAATTCTTTCTATATTTTGTTTGTCATGTTTTGAAGATTTGAATACGATAAAAAAAGAAAATCTATTTATTTTTTACGAAGAAATGAAAAACGAAATATTAAAAGAAAATATCGATTGGATAGAAAAAAGATTAACTGAAAAAAATTCCGAATACTTAAAATATATATTAATCGAAAATAACGACTCTATAAAAAATTTAATTGTATCCGAAGTCGGCGAATATTCGGCGACAATCAATTTTATTATAGGCGACAATGCCAACCCTAACAGAGGATATTATATAATAAGAAATACTCAATACTCGCCGACTTATTATTATATAAGATTGATAAACGAAGATTCGACTAAATGGAAAATTGAAAGTATAGATAAATTGCCGAAAAATAAATAGCTAATTTCTTATTTTTTTATCTAAAAAATATTTAATAATATCTTCTTTTGTATTAAAAGTCCTAATATTATCCGCCACTATCCCGTCTTCCTCGCTTCCAAATATTTCTAAAATATCGGACATCGTTTCTATATGAGAATAGTTGTCCACAGCCGCTAATCCTATTAAACAATAAATAGGATTATTCGAATGATTTTCAAAATTGACCCCGTTTTTTATTATAAGTAAACTCAAACCAGTTTTAAAAACTCCATACTCTCTTTTAGCATGAGGCATAGCCAAACCTTTTCCTATAAGATAATAAAAATTATATTCCTTTCCAGAAGTTATTACATTATCAATATATTTTTTATCAATATATTTTTTATTTAATAAAGGTTCAAAGCATTTTTTTACGGCTTCTTGCCAATTAACGCAGCTTTCTATAATATTAATAGAATCGGCTTCTTTTAAAATATCTACAAATCCCGCCAAAATTTACCTCTTTTATATTCGCTATAAATTCAGCTCGACTTTATCGAATCATACATTAGTATAAGAGGTTAAAATTATTTCAAAACCTCTTTAACTTTTTCAAATACATTTTGAGCCGAAACTCCGTATTTTAATTTAAGTTCGGTAGATTTTCCAGATTCCGTGAAAGCGTCTTTACAGCCTACTATTCTTAAGGGAGCGACATCTTTATGAGCGGATAAAACTTCCGCAACGGCGCTTCCCAATCCTCCAATAACGCTATGATTTTCTAAAGTTATAACGCATTTAACTTTTTTAGAATATTCTATAATATTGTCCGCATCCAAAGGTTTTAAAGAACGAACATGAATTAAACGATATTTTATATTATTTTCTTCAAGTAAATTTACGGACGCTATAGCTTGCTCAAAAGAAGAACCGTCAAAAAATATCGCCACATCGTCTCCCGTAGAATATAATTCTTTATTTTTTATATCGAAATTTGCTTCTTCAGGCGAATTATAAATTATAGGAACGGGTTCTCTAGCAACTCTAACATAATAAAGCCCTTTATTGTTTAGAGCGTAGCTTATTGCCGATTTAACATCGTTTTCATCTAAAGGTAAAATAACATTCATATTTGGAATGCATCTCATTAAAGCCATATCCTGCGTAGCTTGATGACTCGCTCCGTCTGGTCCAGCGTCAAGTCCAGGATGCGTGGCTATTATTTTTAGATTTGCTTTTGCGTAAGCCGCTTGTCTTATTTGCGTCCAAATAGTTCCGCTTGCAAATATTGCAAAATTAACATAAACGGGAAACATTCCTTCCAAAGCCAAACCAGTCGCGGCGCTTAAAGAACTTTGCTCGCCAATTCCCAATTCCAAAAAGTTTTTAGGAAAAGTTTTTTCAACATCCGCAGAAGA
>CAKVCG010000103.1 GCA_934725525.1 uncultured Brachyspira sp.
ATTATAGAAGGATTAGAAAATTTGGATATAAATATGTTAAAATGCTTATCTGACGAAGATATTAAAAATTATGTAAACTATCAAAAAGAACTTATAAGATTTATGGAAAATTATATTAAAAAATAATCCGCATATCAAAATAATCGACTGTCAATACGC
The DNA here is from genome assembly GCA_934725525.1 of uncultured Brachyspira sp. Lineage (GTDB taxonomy): Bacteria > Spirochaetota > Brachyspiria > Brachyspirales > Brachyspiraceae > Brachyspira. Next base: position 160 of record CAKVCG010000103.1, read on the forward strand.
GGATTACAAAATTTTATTATACAGCCCAATTTTTAGCTCTTTCTACAGCTTTTTTCCAGCCCGTATATTTTTGATTTCTTTCTTCTTCCGATAGAGAAGGTTTAAACTCTCTGTCTAATTTCCATCTTTTTGAAATCTCTTCTTTATCTTTCCAAAATCCTACAGCCAAGCCCGCCAAATAAGCCGCTCCAAGAGCGGTAGTTTCCGTTATTTGAGGTCTTAAAACTTTTGTATTTATTATATCCGCTTGAAACTGCATCAAAAAATTATCTCTCGAAGCTCCGCCGTCAACTTTTAGAGAACCTAATTTTACTCCTGAATCGGCAACCATAGCGTCTATAACATCTCTACTTTGATAAGCTATAGCCTCTTCCGCCGCTCTTATTATATGGCTTCTATTTACGCCTCTCGTGATTCCTACTAAACAACCTCTTGCATACATATCCCAATAAGGCGCGCCGAGTCCTACAAAAGCTGGAACTAAATATACTCCGTTTGTGTCTTTAACTTTAGTGGCAAAATATTCCGTGTCTTTAGCGTCATGCAATAGTCTTAATTCGTCTCTAATCCATTGAATAACCGCGCCTGCAATAAATACCGAACCTTCTAAAGCATATTCTATTTTTCCTTTATATCCTATTCCTATAGTGGTTAATAATCCGTTTTTACTTAAAATGAATTTTTCCCCTATATTCATAAGAATAAAACTTCCCGTTCCGTAAGTGTTTTTTATATCGCCTTTGTCGAAACATGCCTGCCCAAATAAAGCCGCTTGTTGGTCTCCCGCTATGCCCGATATTGGGACATCTTTTCCGTTTATATTAGCGTATCCGTAAACTTCGGAAGAATCTTTAACTTCTGGAAGCATACTTTCTGGAATATCCAATTCTTTTAATATTTTTTCATCCCATTTAAGCTCTTTAATATTATAAATCATAGTTCTGGAAGCGTTGGTATAATCGGTAACATGAACTTTTCCGCCCGTGAGTTTCCATATAAGCCAAGTGTCTATAGTTCCAAACAATAGCTCTCCTTTTTTAGCTTTATCTCTAGCTCCCGCCACATTATCGAGTATCCATTTGATTTTAGTTCCCGAAAAATAAGCGTCAACGACAAGTCCCGTATTCTCTCTAATATAAGAATCGAGTCCTTTAGCCTTTATAGAATCGCAAATCGAAGCCGTTCTTCTGCATTGCCAAACTATAGCGTTATATATCGGCTTTCCAGTGTTTTTATCCCAAACGACTGTAGTTTCTCTTTGATTAGTGATTCCTATTGCGGCTATATCTTCGGGTTTAGCTCCCGCTTTCTGTATAGCTTCTTGCAAAACTCCGAATTGAGTCGCCCAAATTTCTGAAGCGTTATGCTCTACCCAACCTTCGTTTGGATATATTTGAGTAAATTCTTTTTGAGCGACAGATACCATATTTTGGTTACAATCGAAAAGTATCGCTCTACTGCTTGTGGTTCCTTGGTCTATAGCGAGTATATAATTCATTTTAACTTACACCTTAATTATTTAAATTATTTATTTTTTATATTTTTCAATAATAAAAAATCTCTTTCCCGAAACCGCTATAAAAAATATTTTCATTCAAACCCGAATCGTATTTATAAACAGTATTTCCTCGTAAAATTGTCATAATTACTCTTCCACCTCTTTTGAAGTTAATATAAGGACTCCAAGCCGCTTTCGTTATTATATCTTTTTCTATTATTTCCGATTCGTCATTTAAATCTACTATAGTCAAATCGCCGTCATATCCTTCTTTCAAAATTCCTTTATTTTTTATGCCGAATATTTTAGCCGAATTTTCGCTCATAATTTTTGTTAATAATTTTAAATCTATCGTAGAATCTTTTACTTTTTTCAACATTAATTCGAGCGAATGTTCTACGGATGGAATTCCAAAAGTAAGTTTGTCAAGTTTTTCGGATAATAAATGAGGCGCATGGTCTGTGCCAATAGTGTCGATAGTTCCGTCTTTTATCGCTTTCCATAATGCTTCGTTGTCACTTTTTTCTTTTAATTCTGGATTCATTCTTAAAAGCGTTTTATTTTTTTCGTTAATATTTTCCGTATTCAAAAATAAATGGTGAGGAGTAGCTTCGCCGTAAATTTTCATTCCGCTGTCTTTCGCTCTTTTTAGAGAATCTATTTCGCTATATAAAGATAAATGACATAAATATAAAGTCGTTCCCGTTCTTTTTGCAATTTCAATCGCTTTATCAACCATTTTACCTTCCGCATGAACGGATACGATTTTTGAAGCCGTAAATAATTTTTCCAATATTTTATCGTCTTCTATAAGCATATTTCCTGTGGAAACATTTAAAAAAATTTTTGTAGACGCTACTTCGTTTTTAATTGACTTTATATCTTCGCTATTGTCAGTTTTGTTTCCACCGAAATGAAAACCGTAATCGACATAAGATTTTCCCGACATCATCGATTTTTTTTGAATAAGATTTTCTTTCGTTATCGTGTTTGGAATTGTATTTGGCATATCCAAAAAAGTTGTAATTCCGCCTCTCATAGCCGCCTTGCTTCCAGAATTAAAATCTTCTTTATGGTTAAGTCCAGGGTCTCTCATATGGGTATGCGGGTCTATTATTCCAGCGATAACATAATTATAATTTGCGTCTATTATTTTATTTCCAACTTCTTTATATTTTTCAAAATCGTTTTCCATATCTATTTTTTTTATTTTTTCATTTTCAATAATTATAGAAACCGGTTTTTGAGAATTTATAATTTTAACGTTTTTTATTATCATTTATTTTATTTCCTTATTGCAATAATAACAGAAATTTCCGTAATCTTTTTTAACTGTCTTATTCTTTGTTTCTTCAAAATGAGCGACACATTTTTTATTTTGACAAACTATATTTTTATTTTCAATTATTTCGTAATCCGCTTTCTCTTTCCTCACATTCGATTTTATTACTCCAGAGGCAACCGATAACATAGCCATTCTTATCGGAACTCCGTTTCTTGCCTGAATAAAATATTTTGCATATTTAGTATTATCCAAATCTATATTTATTTCGTCTACTCTCGGAAGGGGATGCATTATTATCATATTATCTTTACATTTTCCTTCAATATCTTTTTTTGACACACGGAATGCATGTTTAACTTTTTCGTATTCGTTTATATCGTCAAATCTTTCTCTCTGTATTCTTGTCATATATAAACAATCAATATCTCCTAATATACTTTCGTAATTATCCCCTATATGATATTTAATTTTCGCTTTATCCAATTCTTTTAATATATGGTTGGGTATCTGTATTGATTCTGGAGCTATAAAATAAAATTCTCCGTCAAACATTTTCAAAGCGTTAGCCAATGAATGAACGGTTCTTCCGTATTTTAAATCCCCGACAAAAGCGATTTTTTTATTTTCTATATTTCCAAGTTCCTCTCTTATCGTATATAAATCGAGCAAGGTTTGACTCGGATGTTCGTTAGCACCGTCTCCCGCGTTTATTATAGGACATCTTGTAACTTCTTCTGCAAATTTAGCCGCTCCGTCTATATAATGTCTCATAACTATTACATCAGAATAAGCGGAAACCATTATAATAGTGTCTCTTAACGATTCTCCTTTTACGATTGAACTCATATTTGGATTGTCGAAACCCAATACATGACAGCCAAGTTTATAAGCCGCGGAAGTGAAAGATAATCTCGTTCTTGTCGAAGGCTCGAAGAATATGCTCGTTATTATTTTTCCGTCCATCATTTTTCTTCTTTTGTCTTCATTCATACAATCTAATTTTTTAGCCGCGTCAAGAATTTCAATAATCTCTTCTTTCGACATTTCTTTAATTCCTATAATATTTCTCATTTTAATATCCTTTTAATATTATTTTGGCATAAAAATAGGGAATGAAACAGTTAAACCGTTTGCATTCCCTTTTAAGAATTTCAAATTCATAAAATCAGATAAATAAAAAATAATCTTATATTTTAAAAATACATTATTCATTTTTATTCCGTTCCAATATTAATTTAATTTTATAAATTATATAACAGTAATTTTAAAAAATCAATTATAAATTTATTTAATTTTTTATTATTCGATTTTTATAGTTGACAATTTTGTAATTTAAAATATCATTATTTGATTAATAATTTGGAGATTTTTATATGGCGAAAACTATTAAATGTAAATCCTGCAAATCAATAAACGACAAATACGCTACAAAATGTAATTCCTGCGGCGCCGCTTTATATCCCGAAATTTCCCGTAAAAACGCCGAAATTGTGACGATAGTTTTGGATATTATTTTTGCCACTATTTATTTATTTGCAATATTTATCTTTATAAAAAACGCAAACAATAACGAAACTCCGAAATATATTAATATTCTTCCCACCGCAAATTCAATTCCATATTTTATTATAATATTATTCTTTTTATGTTTTGCCGCGACTAAAATACTTTATGTGTTAAATATATTTATAATGAAAAACGAACTTATACTAACGGTTAGAAGAGCGAGCATGTTTATAGAAGCGATTACGATGTTTCCGATACAAACTATACTCGCTTTATATTTTTATGAACCAGCCACAAATGAAAATAAAAAAGAAAAAAATTAATCTAAATTATTTATATATTCTTTTAGTTTAATAGCCTCTTCATAATCTCCGTCTATAGATAAAGCTTTGTCGATATTTTCTAAAGCGGATTTTTTATTTCCCATATCGAAATAAATCGAACCTATATTATAATAAATTAATTTGTTGCCATCGTCTATTTCTTTCGCTTTTTCCAAATATCTAATCGCCATATTATTGCTGTTTTTTTTTCTATAGCATGAAGAAATATTGCATAAAATATAAATATTGCTTTTTTCGTAAATAAAATTCAAATCATGAAATAAAGAAAGCGCTTTATCGTAATCTCCTTTCTTATAATATATGCATCCGAGCAAATTGACGATTCCGTTTATCTGCCTGACATTATAAATATAATTCGTGTAATTTAAAGAAATATCGTATTCACCCATTTCGTAAGATTTGAAAGCGATATAAATATATCTCGAATAATCTCTTTTCATTATTTTTATATTGTCGTTAATTTCAATAGCCTTATTAAAATATTCCGTTCTATTCATTTCGTCCATCATTCCCATATATTCGTAAACAAAAGGATTATCTTTTTTAAGATTTATAAATTTATTAAAATATTCCAAAGAGTTTTTATACGAATTATTTTTCATGCATAAAAAACCCGACATATATAAAGCCTCTAAATTTTCTGGTTCGTTATCCAATATTAGTTTATAATAATTTTTGGCGTCTTCAAATTTATTTTCTTTTATGCAAGTTTTTGCAAGCTCGAATAAATCTTTTTCTTCTTTATTATTAGCGTTCATATAAAACTCTCTAATATTTCGATTAATCTTAACTATAAAATTTCTTCATCATATTATTTCTATAGTCGGAAAAATTGTCCTTTTCTATAGAAAGTCTTAAATCTTTCATAAACCTTTGCATGAATCTAATATTATGAATAGTCATCAAAATTGAAAAAAGTATTTCATGCGTTTTATCCAAATGATTTAAATATGCTTTTGAAAAATTTTTACAAGTATAACAATCGCATTCTTTTTCCAAAACGGCATCGTCCATTCTGTATTTTGAGTTTCTTATTCTTATTATTCCATCCATCGTAAAAGCCTCGCCGTTTCTTGCATTTCGAGTAGGCATAACGCAATCAAACATATCTATTCCTTCCATAACCGAATTTAAAATATCTCTTGGCTCGCTCACGCCCATTAAATATCTTGGTTTTTCTTTATTCGTATAAGGCATAACTTTTGATAAAACTTCATGCATTTTTTCTGGAGTTTCGCCAACCGAAAGCCCGCCAATCGCGTAGAAAGGAAAATTCATTTCGGTTAGAGTTTCGGCGCTTATTTTTCGCAAATCTTCAAACATTCCTCCTTGAATTATTCCGCCCAAATATTGCCATTCGCTATTTGGAGAATTATCATGAAAATCCTTGCATTCTTTTGCCCATTTATGAGTCCGCTCCATAGCTTCTTTAACATATTTATAACCCTCGTCATGTTTTGAGCATTCGTCAAGGCACATTATAAAATCAGCTCC
>CAKVCG010000104.1 GCA_934725525.1 uncultured Brachyspira sp.
TTTATAATGCGGGAATTGTTGGGTTTATTCAAGTTTTAGAAAATGCAAAAGCGGAAAGAGATAAAGATTATATTATTAAAGGGCAAAATTTATCAATAAGTAAAAAATTTCTAAAAAAAGCGGATTTATCGCAATTATATATTGATAGTATGATTAAAAAATTTGGCGACAAAACAAGAATTTATAAAACTATACAATATATAGAACATATTATAAACTCAAAGGAAATAGAAGAAGAAAATTTTAAAGAAGAAATGAATTTTATAATAGGCTCATTAGAAGCGGACGGTATAAAAACCTCTTATAAAGTATTGAAAAAATATAAAATACCAATTAATATAGAAGAAAATATAAATGAAGTTAAAAATATTATAAAAGATAAAAGTTATGATATAAATGAAATAAAAAAGTATCTTCAAAAAATATTAAATGATTTTAAAAATGATAAAATAAAACAAAATCTATTAATGAAAAATATAATATATAATAAAATAAAACTTTTTTGGAAAGATAAAGCATTTTTATCTAAAAATAATTCAGATAAGGATTTAAAAGAAGTTTTTAATAATTCATTTGAAGAACCATTAAAAAATATGATTGAGGATAAAAAAGAATATAAGTATAATTGTATAACCTGTGATACTAAAATACAAAGAAATATAGATACGACTTTTTTATTCGAGGTAGGAGTAGATACAAACAGAAAGAAATCGGCTTTTTGGAATTGCAATCCAGATTCTTTTATATGTCCTTTATGCAATTTTATATACGCTTGTTCACCTATGGGATTTATAGAGATAGGAAATAATAATTTGGTATTTGTGAATTATAACGATAGCATAGAATATTTAATAAAAATGAATGCATCCGAAGAATTTAAAGAAGATATTAAATACAAAAATGAAAAATATTTATTTTATAATAAAATAATACAAAAAATATTGTCTATAAAAACTAAAGAGCTTAATTCTTTTCAAGTTATAACAAGAAACGATAAACATTATTCTTCAAATATAATAGGTAAAGACGCTTTGCAAGTTATACAAACGAGAAAAAGCGATTTAAAATTTATATCGAGTTTTTCCATAAAGACTTCAAATGATGAATATATAAATATGTTTGAAGAATGTTTGGATAATATATTGAATTTTAGAAATCAATGGTTGCTTATTTTTAAAGTTTTAAAAAATGATAATAAAAACAACAGAGTTATATATTCTGTTTTATTTTCTATACTTCAAATACAAATTACTCAAAAAAATATACATAAGAAAGGAGGAATAATGAAGAAGAAAATTAACCTATCATATTTCGCTGGCAAAAGCGGAGACGAAATGAGAAAGATTATAATCGGAGTTAATAACGATATGAATCTTTCGGATGAACAGAATAAAGAAGCAGATAACAAATTAAGAGGGCTTGTATATCAATTAATAAATTCCGTATATACGAATAATAAAGATATATTTTTTAGCAATATAACTCGTCTTTATACTGGAATGAATATAGTTATACCGACTATATTTACTAATATTTTTGAAGATGACGAATATTTTAAAGAAATTGGTTTTGCATATATACTCGGTTTAAAAGGTGCATACGATAAAGATGCGTATGATAATAAAGAAAATAAAAAAGAAAAAGGAGAAAACAACTAATGGAAAACAAAGGATTAACATTAAGTATAATTTTTGAAGCGGAAAGCGCAAATTATGGAGAAGGTTTCGGAAATATAAGCTCGTTAAAGAAAATGAGCAGAGGAGACGGTTATAGCTATAGTTATATATCTCGTCAGGCTTTGAGATATAATATTATAGAACAGTTGAGATGGAATAATACTCCAGTGTCCGATGCCGATAAAGTCGTTCAATTTAAAATAGACGCGTCTATAGATAAGTATCCCGAAATAGACTTTTTCGGATACATGAAAACAGGTAAAAATAGTCCTAACGGTTCTTCAAATACAAGAGTCGCAACGGTTAGATTAAGTAATGCAATAGCTTTAGAAAATTATAATTCCGATTTAGATTTTCTTACAAACATGGCTTTGGCAAAAAGAGATAATTTAGACAACGCTATAGCTCAAAGCGAAATTCATAAATCATATTACGCTTATACTATTACTATAGATTTGGATAGAGTGGGAATAGACGAAATTATTTTGGATAAAAAAGGAAAAGACGCTAATAAAAAATTAATTGAAATTGAAAAATCAGAGAGAGCCAAAAGGATTAACGATTTGCTTAAAATATTAAAAACTCTATATAGAGATATTAGAGGAAGAAGAGAAAATTTAAGCCCAATATTTATTATAGGCGGAGTTTATAATATAAAAAATCCTTTCTTTGAAAATAGGCTAAAAGTAGAAAAAAATAAATTGATAATAGAAACTATAAAAGATACTTTAAAGATGGACGAAGAAATATCGAAAAATACAATTTGCGGTTTAGTAGATTCTATTTTTTCAAATACGGAAGAAATAAAAAAAGAACTTAATCCTAAAAGCGTAGCCGAAGTTATAGAAGAATTATGCAAAAAGGTGAATAAATATTATGCTTAATAAGGCTATAAAAATAGAATGCTATCAGAATATGGCGAATTATAAAAAACCTTCGAGTATTCAAGTGCAGGAAAGTTTTAAACTCCCGCCATATTCTACGGTAATTGGTATGATTCATAAAGTTTGCGATTTTAAAGAATATAAACCAATGCAAATAAGCGTTCAAGGAAATAGTAAAAGTTCTTTGACCGATATGTATACGAGATATTTTTTCGGAATAAAATACGACCCTACAAGGCATTTATTATGGGCAAAAAATGGCGATAGTTTTGACGGTATTACAAGAGGTTTGGGATATGCAGAGCTTATAGTCGATGTCGATTTAATAATTCATGTTATTCCAGAAGATGAAAATTTATTTGATATAATATTAGATAAACTAAAAAAGCCATCCATATATCCAGCTCTTGGGCGACATGAGGATATTTTAAGAATAGATAAAATTGATGTTGTAGAATTGGAAGATACAAAAGAAATAGAATTAAATAATGACGCCTATATACCTATTGATATATTAAATAAATCTCGGAATAGAGGAAATACCGCTGGAACAATTTATAACTTAAATAAAGTATTTTCCATAAATGAAAAAACCAATATGAGATGTTGGAAAGAAAAGGTAAAAGTTAAATATATAAAGAGCGGAGAGGAATTTCATTTTAAAGAATTTATTAAGAAAGAAAAAAATTCAGATTTAGGTTTATTTCTTGCATGATTAATAAAAATTATTTTTTGGCTAAAAGCAATAAAGTAAAAAACGAAGAGTTTATAACTCAAACTATAGAAGAACATACCAATAAGCTAATAGAACTTTTTAATAAGTTTAAAGAAGTATACGGAAAATATTTTGAAAAGCATGAACTTGAACTTATTAAAATAGCCTGCGAAACTCATGATTTAGGAAAAATGAATTCAAGATTTCAGAAAAAACTTTATAAATCTATAAATAAAGAAAAACTATTTGAATATGATAAATATATCGAAGGATTATATAAAAATATTAATATAAAAGAAATTCCGCATGGAATTTTGAGTTGCTCTTTTCTAAATATAGATGAACTTGAAGATAGATTCGGGACGGATTATACTGAAGCGGTTGTAAGCGCCGTATATAATCATCACCAGAGAGATTTTAGCGATATAAAAAATAAAGATATAAAAGAGGTTGTAAATAAAGATTTAAAAAAATATGCTGATATATATGATAAAAATTTGCAATGCGATAGTTTTTCAATTCAAATGAATGTTATAAAAGAAGGTATTGATAATGATTATGAATTCTGGTTAAAATTTATAGTTATAAAAGGAATGCTGAATAAAATAGATTACGCTGCAAGCGTTTGTGTTTATAATAAGGAAAAAAGGATATATGAATTTGGAATTAATAAAGACGACTTTGAAATGACAGCGGATAATTCATGCGAAAAAGTTATAACTAAATTTAAACAAAAGAAATATGAATTAAAAGATTGCCAAAAATTTATGAAAGATAATAAAGATAAAAATATAATTGTCGTAGCTTCCACAGGAATTGGAAAAACTGAAGGAGCTTTACTTTGGGTGGGAAATTCAAAAACATTTTATACTTTGCCTATTAAGGTGTCGATTAATGCTATTTACGAAAGAATAAAAACTCAAGATTATTACGATAAAGAGAAAATAACTATTCTTCATTCGGATGCCGTAAGCGAATTAATGAAAGAAGATGCGGATTTTGGAGACGCTTGGGATAAATACGGCAAAAGTAAAAAATTGTCTTATCCTTTCACGGTATGCACTATAGACCAGCTTTTTTATTTTGTTTTTAAATCTCTTGGAACTGAAATATTCCCAGCGACTTTTAAATATAGCAAAATTATAATAGACGAAATTCAATCTTATACTCCAGAAATAACGGCTTTTATTTTATACGGTTTGAAAGTTATAAACGATTTGGGTGGACAGTTTTGCATAATGACTGCGACTCTTCCGCCAATAATCAAGGAATTAATGGAAAGAGAGAATATGAAATTTGAAACTCCAAAAATCTTTATAAAGGAAGACGAAAACGGAAACAGTATTAAAAGACATTTCATAAAATTTATAGAATTTAAAGACGAAGAAGAAAAAGATTTTAATTATAACGAAATTTTAAAAAAATCTAAAAATAAAAAAGTCCTTATAATTTGCAATACGGTTAGACGCTCTCAAGATGTTTATATAAAACTTAAAGAAAAAAATAAACAAAATACGGAAATTAATTTACTTCATTCAAGATTTATATTCAAAGATAGAAAAATTAAAGAAAAAATAATACAAGAATTCGCTTCCACAAAAGAGGAAGACAGAAATAATGACGCTGGAATATGGATTTCAACTCAAATAGTAGAGGCAAGTTTGGATATAGATTTTGATGTTTTATATACCGATATGTGTTCCGCAGATAGTTTGCTTCAAAGAATGGGAAGATGTTATAGAAACAGAATTTACGAAAAAGACGAGCCAAATATTTTTATTTACGATACAAAAATTGGAGTAGGAAACGGAAAAAATAGCGTTTATGATTTGGATATTTACGATAGAAGCGTTAAATTTATAAAAGAATACGATAACAATATTTTTACCGAAGAGCAAAAATTGAAATATATTGATAAAGTTTATAATACTAAAGATTTGGAAAACAGCGATTATTTAGAAAGTATAAACAAGAACTACGAAGCGCTTAAAAATCTTCAGCCAGCTTTTATTGATAAATCGGACGCCGCGGATTTATTTAGAGCGATTGATAGCGTAACGGTAATTCCAAAAGAAATATATTTGTCTTTAATAAGAGACGACAATAATATTATAAACGAATATTTTGAAATAAAAGATAAAGAAAAGAAAACAAAAGACGATTTAAAAAATTTAATAAATAAGAAAAATGAAATATTAGGATTCACGACTTCCGTTCGTTTATATAAAAGCCTTCAATCAAACGCGGGATTTAAGCCAATAGAATTAGGAAAAAATAAACTTGATAAAATATATATAGTCGATTTAGAATATAGCGAAGAATTAGGATTATTGGAAGGCAAGGCAAATATAATTTTAAGCGACTGACTATGATTAACGATGCCGAAGAATTAAAATATGTATCGGGAACTATTTATTCCTACAGTTTTTTATGCGATAGAAAAGTTTGGCTTTCTTATCATAATTTGTCTATGGAGCAGGAAAGCGAATTAGTAGAGGTTGGCAAACTTATTGACGAGACGACTTATAAAAACGAAAGACATAATTTTTTAATCGACAATATAGTTAATATAGATTTTCTTAAAAAGAATATTGTGCATGAAGTTAAAAAATCGAGCAAAGAAAAACAAATGTCAATAAATCAAATTAAATATTATCTTTTTATTTTGAAAAATCATGGATTTGAAGATATTAAAGGGCGGTTGGATGTTCCGAAATCAAAATATACCGAAGAAGTTATTTTAACCGAAGAGGATATAAAAAATATAAAAAGCAATCTTGAAAGAATAGATAAAATATTGAAGAGTAAAAATATTCCCGAGCCGATAAACGAAAAAAGCTGTTTGAAATGCGCTTATTTTGAGCTTTGTTATATATGAGGATTTATGCGTCAGTCTTATTATTTATTTTCAAGCGGAGAGCTTAAAAGAAAAGATAATACTTTGCAATTTATTAAACCTACGGGCGAGAA
>CAKVCG010000105.1 GCA_934725525.1 uncultured Brachyspira sp.
CAACTCAACTCAACTCAACTCAACGCTAATAATTTATTAAGCGTTAATTTTTATTGCAAAAATAAATTTAATATAATTTTGCTTTTAGTTATTATAATCTCATTGGCTTCCGCAGTCTTTATACATTTCTACGCATTTAATAGAACGGCAATATACATAGACACTATTTACCATTATTATGATATAAAACAATATTATGAAAGCAAAACTTTGCCAACGGTTGGAAACAGGCTCATGAATAGTTTGGATATTAGAGACAATGAAACTTATGCAAGAATTCCAGGAGGTTTTTATTATACGCTTTATTTATTTTGCTATATAATTGGCGGCGGATTAGCGAAAGCAAGAATAATTTATATTATAATTTGCTCTATAATACTTTTAATATTTATATATTGGATTTATAAAAGATTTTCTTTATTAATCGCTTCTATAATGTCGGCTTTAATACTAACAAACGGATATATTATTTTTTCAACAAACGATTTTTGGAATCCTAATATACCGCTTGTATTTTCATTTTTGCTTTTTATGGTTTTCTGCGAATATGTTTCAAATAAAAACGACAAATATGTTTTTATATGCTCGACTTTAATTTTTCCTATAGAGGCGATAATGTCTCAAGGACATATAGCCGTTTTCTTTTCTATAATTCCGACTACGATAATTTATTTGATTTTCAGATATAAAAGAACTTTAAAATATATAAAAGCTCATGCACTTGGAGTTTTTATTTCGTTTTTATTTTATCTTCCATATTTAATATCAGAAATAAGAAACGGTTTTTTTAATACAAAATTAATGTTAAATATGCAAAGCTCCTCTAATTTTCAAGGTTTGCCTCAAGTTTATTCAATTTTAATATTTCCGACAAATGAGATTTCCGTATTATATGGAACAAATTCTACTCCGACAAAATATTTTTGGTTTAATGAAAATATATTTTTTATAGGAATGATATTTTTAATAATTACATGCATTATATCTTTAACGGCTTTTATTTATTCTATAATATTTTTAATAAAAAAAAGAAAAATGAAAAATTATACCATGAAATATATCGATATTATGCAAAAAGAAGCTTTTATATTTTATTTGATATTTATACCAGCGACTTGTTTAGCGTTTTTTATATTTAATTCAAAACCAGGGACTTTTAGATATTTATACGGAATATTTGCATTTTCTTTTACAACTATAATAATATTTTTTAACAATTTTCTTAAAAATAAAAATAAATTGTTAATCGCTTTTTTAATATTAATAACTTTAAATAGCGTTAATATGGGATTTTTGCATATGAAACGATATTACGATTTATTTGAAGCGCCTTACACCGAAAAAGAATTTAGAAATATATTAGAGGCTATTGTCGAAGATGCAAACGGAGATAAATTTAAAATAGTTCCTTATGACGAATTATATTTTGATAATATGAGGCTCGCTTATTTTCCAAATTTACAATGGAATAGAGACGATAATTCTAAATTAACTTATTTTATGTATTATGAAATAGAAAATATAAGATTAAAAACTACGGGAAAAGCAAAAAATTACGATGAAATAATGAATAATTTGCCGAATAATGCGGTTTTATTGACAGGAAACGATAAATTAAAAGTTTATAGATACATAGAAAATTAATTAAAAGGACGAATAATCATGACAAACAACTTAAAAACTTATTTCAAAAATAAAACAAATTTAATTTTACTTTTATTAAAGCCATAGTTTTATATAGATTAGAATAATTTATTTTATTAAATTTGATACGATTAAAAATTAAATATTTATTGTTTAAGTAATTCTATAAACTGCTTTGCAACTCTCGGACTTCTTCCCGCGCTTCTAATCGCATAAGCTTCGGCTTGATTTATTAATTCCTCTTTATCCGTTTTTATATTATTTTCTTTCGCGTAAGATAAAACTATTTCTTTAAATAAATCTCTGCCTGGTCTTTGAAATGTTATTATCATTCCAAATCTATTTGTTAAACTCATTATTTGTTGAATCGTATCTTCTATATGAATATCGTCTCCCGTTCTGTCTGTAAAATTTTCTTTTATCAAATGTCTATAATTGCTTGTAACATAAACCGCTATATTATTTGGAAAAGAATTTACACCACCTTCCAAAATTGCTTTTAAGTAAGAGAAAGTGTCGTCATTTGAAGAAAAAGTTAAATCGTCAATAAATATTATAAACTTCAAAGGGCTACAACTTAATTTTTCTATTATGTCGGTTATAAAATGAAGTTGATTTTTTTTAATTTCTATAAGTCTTAATCCTTCGTCTTTGAAAAAATTTGCAACCGCTTTTACCGTGCTGCTTTTTCCCGTTCCCGCATCTCCGTAAAGAAGAATATTATTCGCCTTTTTGCCTTCGATTAATATTTTTGTATTTGATAAAACTTTATTTCTTTCAATTTCGTATCCGTATAATTTTTTTATATCTTGATTATCTTTATTTTTGACTGCGATAATATTTTTTATATCATCCAATACAAACATATTGTTATTATAAAATATTCCGTATCCTTTTTTGTCGATATCTTTTATATGCTCAAAATATATTTTATAAAAATCAATTTCTTTAATTTCAAGTTCCGCTATATTTTTTGAATATTCTTTATTGAAAATCGAAGAAAAATCAAAAGAAGAAATATATTTAAAAAAAATTAATTCGTTTTTAAAAGTTTTTTTAAGATTATTATTTATTTCTTGTTTTAAAATGCATTTGCTTATATAAATATTATCGTCTAAAAATATTTGAGATAAAATAAAATCGGCTAAATTATTATCGCTCTTAAATAACTCCGATAAAAATTCGCAATATAAATCAATTTGTTTTATATTATCAATATTTTCTTTAGTTTCGCAATTTAAAAATTTTAATAATTTTTTTATAACTTTAGTTTTTAAAATATTTCTAAATATTACGACGCTTGAAAATCCTAATTTTATTTTGTCTAATTCTTTTTGCATGATTTTTCCAGTTTTTATTTAATTTAATTCGTATATTTTAATTTTTTTTATAAAAAAGTAAATGATTTTTAATTTATTGAAAATATATACATTTTATTTAAAAAATTATATAATAATTATATTAAATAAAATTGGAGGAAATAAATATTATGAAGAAAATTCTTATTACAATATTTGCTTTATTTATAATGGCGTCTTTTGAATATGCTCAAAATAGAAAAACTGTGCAAATTAATTTTGATTATACAAAAAGAGGCGGATTTGCAAGCAATCAAATAGCCGTTTGGGTTGAGGATGCGAGAGGAAATTATATTAAAACTATTTATATAACCGATTTTACAGGAAGGAGAGAAGGTTGGAAGAAGAGAGAATATTCTTTATCTAATTGGCAGAGAAAAGCAAACGCTATTAATATGAATCAGGATGAAATAGACGCGGTATCCGAAGCGACTCCAAAAGAAGGAAATATAAATATAATTTGGGATTGCAAAGATAATAACGGAAATTTTGTAAGAGATGGAAATTATAAAATAGTAGTGGAAGCTACGATATATCAAGATAATAATGTTTTATATACCGCAGAAATAAATATAGGAGATAAAGCAAACTCTAAAATTGCTATACCTAAATATTCAAAAACGGGCGCTAAAGATATAGATATAATAAAAAATGTAAAAGTGAGTTTTAATCCTTAAATAAAAGTTTTTATTTTAGAATTAAATATTTTTTAGAGAGTTTAAAAAATTATGAGCTTAAATACTTTAATAATAGTTATTATATTCGTAATAATAATTTCATTGCCTGCATTAAAAAAAATATTTAAGAATATAAGAATAGACAATTCAAGCAATATACATACAGCTTGTTTATACGGCGATTTAAGAAAGATTAGAGAATTTTTAAACTCGGGAATAAATATAAACTCAAAAGATTTTGGCAATAAAACTCCTTTAATGTATGCCGCAGAAGACGGAGCGACTGAAATAATAGATTATTTGCTTAAAAACGGAGCGAATATTAACGACATAGATATTAGAGGAGAGAGTGCTTTAATGATAGCCTTGCAAAATCATAATATAAGAGCGGCAAAATTTCTTATAGAAAGCGGAGCGGATTTATCTATAATAAACGAAGAAGACAAAAACATTTTGACTATCGCTAAAGAAATCGATTCTAAAGAGATTATAGAATTAATTAATAATAAAATAAATTCTTAAATTAATTATTATTTTGGGTTCTCGTTATATTCGTAGAACCGCAAATTGGACAATTAGAAACCGAATCCTCAATAATATCGTCAATTTGACTCAAATCGTCAAATTCCGATATATTAATTTCTTTTTCATCAACAGCCCAAAAATTGAAACAATCTTTGCAATAAAAATGTATTAGATATTCCCTATAGGTAGGATAATTACCTTCAATTTTTCTATAGCCGTCTATTATATTGCGCGACATAATCACTCCAAAAATATTTTTAAATAATTCTTTCTAAAATTTAATATTTTTTTATAAAAAGTCAATAACTTTTTATAATATTAATTAATATTATAACCGGAAAGAAGCTAATTAATAAAAAGTAATAATTTATTTTTTATTATAAATATGGTATAATCTTTAATAATTTAATTAAGAGATTATGCATGAAACGCAGATTAATTTTTACTTTTACTATATATATTTATGTAACTATACAAATATACGGCGAAACTACGGTAGATTTTAGACTATTCACAAGTTCCTACGCTTATAACGGCGAAAATACATATTGGGAAGCTACAAGAACGACTTTAACCTATTTTGAAAATTTCACGGAAGGAGCTTTCGATATAGAATTTAACGATTTAGTTAGTTTAAGAGTCGGAGCTTCTATATTTTTTCCTTTTACTTTTGAATTTCCGCAAGGCATAAGATTTTTTCCAATAGTCACAACTCAAGTTTCAAACGAATTTATATCTTTAAGAATCGGAACTATGGTTGGAGGACATAATCTGCCAGCTACGATAAGAGACCCTTTGATGAATATGACTCCAGTAGTTAGAGCTACTCCAGATAACACTTTGATAGCGAAAGGTCCCGAAGGCTATCAATATAACGAGCCTTTTACTCATGGATTTTACGAATACGGCGCTTCTTTTGAATGGTTTAAAGGAGGACGCGGCGAGGCTTATATGAATTGGCAAATACAACATAACGCGAAACATAGAGAGAGATTCGATGTCGGAATAATTTACGCTTTGGATTTTATAAAAATATTCACTCCTTATATTGCGATTCATTATTGGCATAACGGAGGACATGAATATCCTTTTGTAGAAGGGACTCCCGCAATCACGGAAAATTATATAGGAGCGATTGGAATTAACGGCGAATATCTATCGATACTTTATACGGCTTCATACAATATTCCCGATAGAGACAATAATATAACGAAATTCGGGCATGGATTATTTTTGAGAGGAAATATTCCCGTTCGTAATTGGTTTGAAATAGAGCTTCTGTCTTTTATTTCGGGCTTTTATATAAATAAAAATCATAAGTTTATAAGCGTTGAAGGAGACCCTTTTTATAGAGCGCCTTTCTATTTTGGATTAAATCTTAAAAAAGAATTTATATTCGATAACGGAATATCTCTCACTTTGGCTTTAATCAACGGAGTATTTTTAACCGAAGAAAATAAAGTCGGCGGAAGATACGACCAGGAATTAAAATTTGATTTTACATATCTTGTCCCAATAAAGACAAATAAATAAATTTTCAACTTTGAAAAATTTTAATTTTTTTAATTTAAACTATTGACAAATACCTTATTTATTGTTAGAATATACAAACAATATATTTGTATAATTTAATTATCAGGAGTATATAATGAAGTTAACGGAATTGGAAATTGAAGAAGGTTTCGTAGTCGATAAAGTCGCTACGGAAGGAGAGATTAGGCAAAGGATTATTGAGATGGGTTTTACGCCAGGAGCTAAAGGTTGGATTGTCAGAAAAGCGCCGCTTGGAGACCCGAT
>CAKVCG010000106.1 GCA_934725525.1 uncultured Brachyspira sp.
CCAAACCTTTTCTTACATACATATCGAAAGTATCGCATGAATTTACGAATAATATTAAAATCGTTAGAAAAATTGAAATTATAATTTTATTTATTTTGTTTTTATTAATAATTTTCACCTTGTATTTTAATGAACTGACTATTATATTAAACATTATTTTTGTATATTTGCAAGCATAAAATAACTTGAAAAATTATAAATTAAGCAATACAATATCAAAAGACTATTTTGGAGTTTTATATGTCAAAAAAAATTTTAGTTCCTTTAGCGGAAGGTTTTGAAGAAATAGAAGCGATAACGATAATCGATTTATTAAGAAGAGCAAATTTGGAAGTTATAACGGCTTCATTAACCGATAATTTGGAGGTGAAAGGAGGACATAATATAATCGTCAAAGCCGATACGATTTTAGATAAAGTAATTAACGAAGATTTTGACGCTATATCTCTTGCTGGCGGTATGGGAGGAATGAATAATCTGAAAAGCGACAAAAGAATAATAGAAAAAATTCAAAAAATGTATAAAGATAAAAAACTCGTTTCAGCCGTATGCGCGTCTCCGATAGTTTTGGGAGAGGCTAAAGTTTTGAGAGGCAAATATACTTGTTTTCCAAGCTGCGAAAAATCTATAAACATGGGAGAATATATAGAAAAAGATTTGGTTGTGGTTGACGAAAATGTCATAACCTCGAAAGGTCCCGCTACAAGTATGCTTTTTGCGTTAGAAATTGTAAAATATTTAACGGGCAAGAATGAAGAATTATCGAACGCTTTACTCATGCCTCTTTTACAAAGAAAAAAGAATAATAATTTAATTTAGTAAATATTTTTTAACCCGCCGTCAATATCGAATATCCAATGTTTATTAAATACTTTTCTGTAGGAATAGCCGAATGGAAATTTACCGATTGAAACGGAAAAAAATTTATTTCCTTTTAATTTTTGTTTATCGCATAATTCTATTAAATGATAAGGCATATCTTCCATCATAAAATCGGACAATACCAAAACATCAGCGTTTCTGAAGTTGTCCGTATTCATGATTCTGTTTGCCTCGTTCAGTGCTTTATAAATATCCGAACCGCCATGATAACTTAATTTAAGAAAATTTATAAGCTCGTTAATTCCGTCATATTTTGAAAATTTATAAGAGTAAATTTCCACGCTGAAATTTATTAAATAAATATTTCTGTTTTCGGACAAAGCCTGCATGACGATTTTTAACATTGTCGCTTTTGCAATATATTCGTTTATTCCTTTCATCGAGCCGCTCGTATCGATGCAAATTATTACGGGACCTCTGCCGTCAATATAGCCCGCTTTAATTTTTTGTTTTTCTTTTTCGTCAAAAATATAAGAATCTTTATCGAAACACATTAATCTGTTTTCTATATATTTTAATTTAAACAATTTTTCAAAATCTTTGTCGCAAAGTAAAGAAAGCTCTTCGGGAACTATATTCTCAATATCTTTTGAAAAATAAATTCCCACTATTTCGTCTTTTGAAGTAATTTTTTTATTTGAATAATTATAAGAGTCTTTGAATTCTATATTATTAATAACGTTTTCAATATCGACTCTTCTTCCCATACTGTCGCAAATTTTTTCTATATCTTTATAATCGTCTATAAAATCAACCCATCTTTGAAGAAGCGAAATATCGTCTTCCGACAATTCTCCGACTCTGAAATCCCAAAGAACCCCAGTTTTTATTCTTAAAATATTCGACATATATTTAAGTTTTTTTAAAAGTTTAATCCAAGATTCCATATCGACAATAAATTTATCTCTTCTACTTTTAATAACATTCAAAGTCCAAGTATTATTTTTTTCGTTATAAGATTTTTCCCAAGAAGAGATAATATTTTTTTTAATTATATTCAAATTTTTATCATTTATTTTGTCAGTCCAAAAATTAGAATCAATATTTTTATCAATTTCTTTGAAACAATTTAAATAATTAATTATTTCGTTTTTATTGGAATTTTTATTTCGCATTTTTTTAAAAGCAATATCCAATTCTATTTTATTATTTTGATAAGGATTGCTATTTTCTATATATTCTTTTAGCTCTTTTTTCCATTTTGAAATTTTTATTTCAAGTTCGTCTTCGAGTCTTTTATCGTCAATATTTTTAAACGAACCGTAAAAAACTCCTCTCGCCATGTCCTCCGTTTTTTTAATTTCTTTTTTTATAATATTATTTGTCGTTTCAGAATTATTTTCAAATTGTCGCATGATTCGTAATTTCGCTTTTTAATTTTTCGGCGTTTAATTTTTCGCTTTCCAAATCTTCAATATGATTTTTAAATATATCGTTTATAATATTAATTTTTTCTTCGAAAATAAAAATGTTTTGCGATTCGTTTTTTATTTTCTCAAAATTATTTTTTGAATCTAAAATTATATTTTCAATTTTCGATATAATGGAATTTATAAGAATCAAATAATTATCTTTTTTTTCTTTTTCGACTTTCTTTAAGCCGTTTTTTCTCATATAAAATGCAGGCTCGAATTTCGTAAAAGGTTCGTAATTTTTTGAAAGTTTATCGAACATTATTCCGTTCGTTAAAGTCGCTAAATTAATTTCAACTGAACATATTTCGCTTTCGTTAAAATTGCATCTGAATTTTTTTGTCGCAAATCGTCCTTGGTCTAACGGATAAAAATAACCATTCTTATTCATGTTTTTTAGCGGAATATATATTATAGTGTCGACGTTATTTCCATATTCGTCAACTTTAACATTTAAAGTTTTTGCGATATATAATTTATCGTCAATATTTTCCGTATCGTAAGTTTTCTCCAAATTAAAAAATTCATTTTCAATATCCGATTTTAAATTTTCAAAATTTTCTTTCCAATCTTCAAATTTCGAATTTTTGAAATTATAAGAAATTCTAATCGCGTTTTCTACGATTTTTTTAACCGCTTCTATATGTTCTTCCAAACTCCATAAACAATTATCTAAAAGCAAAGTTTCGTAAATATCGACTTCGTTTTTATCGTTCAAATAAGCGGCGGTTTTCATTAAATAGGAAATATTTTGCCATCTTCTATCGGAAATATAAATTGGAATATCTTTATTATCTTCGTTAAATTTTTCTATCGAAAGTTTAATCGCATGAATAATATTTAGAACGATTTTTGAAATTTTTATTTTATTAATTTTTTCGCTCATTTTATTCCATTCTTCCGTTGTTATTTTTAATTTTTCGTCAATTTCCACAAAAGGATTTAAACTCGTATTTTCCAAAAGTTTTTCAAAATTATCTCTATTTTTAAGCGGACAAACCGTAAGCCTCGTTATAAATCTATCGTATAAAGCTTCGAGTCCCTGATTTGGCGGAGGAGTTTCGTTGCTTGCCGAAATCAAACCTTTAAGTGGAACTTTTATTTCGTCATAACCGTTTTTAAAAATTCTCTCGTTTATAATAGTAAGCAAAGTGTTAAGTATTGCGGGAGTGCTTTTCCAAATTTCGTCCAAAAAAGCAAAATCGCTGTCGGGCAAATATCTTTTTATTTTCCTCACATATTTATCTTTTTTAAGCTCTTCCAAACTTATTGGCCCGAATATATCTTCGGGTGTGCTGAATCTTTGCATCAAATATCCAAAATATTTTGAATCCTTGAAAGCGTAAGAAACTCTTTTCGCTATAAAACTTTTAGCGGTTCCAGGCGGACCGTAAAGAAAAACGGGCTTTCCCGCTATAACGTTTAAAAAAGTCAAAGCGACAGTTTCTTTTCTTTCGTATAATCCAAGCGATAATAAAGATATTATTTTATTTATTCTGTCTTTCATTTATTAAAAACTCTAAAATATAAAAAATTTTAATTTAAAAATATTTTCTATTATAACATTTTTTATAAAAATTAGAATTATAATCAATTGATATTCTTCTTGATATTTTCTTTATATTAATATAATTATGTTAACTAAACTATGTTAATTAAATTCCGATAACTATATTATGATAATTAATAATACCTACATAAAAAATAAATACCTTAAAGAAAATTTAATCGCTTATATAGGAAATAAAAGAAGATTATTACCTTTTATAGAAAATGTTTTTTTGGAAATTTTGGATAAAGATAAAAATGTAAAAACGGCTTTGGATTTGTTTGCGGGAAGCGGAAGCGTATCGAGATTGCTAAAAACTTTAGATTTGGAAGTTTATTCCAACGATTGGGAATATTATTCTTATATTTTGAATTATGCTCATATTCATGTAAATATCGAAGATACAAAAAATATGTTTCTTCATACGGGCGGGCTTCAAAATACTATTGAAACGATTAATAATATCTATAGAATAAAAAATAAAGACAGATATATTTCAAAATATTATTCTCCGAAAAACGATTATAATCCCGATTTAAAAAACGAAAGATTATTTTATACTCAATATAACGGAACTAAAATAGATATTATAAGACATAATATTGAAGAGCTTTACAAAAATAACGCTATAAATCAAAAAGAATATTTTTATTTAATCGCTTCTCTAATTTACGAGGCGGCTACTCATACGAACACATCGGGAGTTTTCAAAGCTTTTCATTCGGGTTTCGGCGGAAGAAATAAAGACGCTTTAAACAGAATATTGACTCCAATATCTTTAAAAGAACTTCCTTTATATAACGGCAAGAACGGTTATGTTAGCATGCTCGATGCGAACGAATTTGCTATAAAAAATAAAGATAAAAAATTTGATTTGGTTTATTTGGACCCTCCATACAATCAACATCAATACGGCAGTAATTATCATTTGCTTAACACGATTGCTTTGTGGGACAAACCGAAAATAAATAAAAATATATATATCAACGGAAAGAAAACGGACAAAGGCGGAATAAGAAAAGATTGGATAAAGACGAAATCCGATTATTGCTACAAAAAAACGGCGAAAAATTCTTTAATAAATTTACTCGAAAATATAAACGCTAATCATATCGTTATGAGTTATTCGACTGATGGAATAATAGAATTTGACGATTTAATTTCAATACTCGAAAATAAAGGAGATTTGAAAATAGCGACTTCCGAATATGTGAAATATAGAGGAGCAAAAAGGTCGATAGTAAATAAAACAAAAAACATAGAATATTTATTTGTAGTCGATTCAAGAAAATCGAAAATTAAAAACCGCAATAGCGATAATCATTTGAAAATAAAATATATCGAAAATATTCGATTAAAATTAAATAATCCCGTAAACTCCTCGAAAGATTATTTATTATTTGAAGGCAAAGAAGGAAATATAAAATTGAATTTAAAATATTCCGTTCATATAATCAATGTCGAAGAAATTTGCGCCAAATTAAAAAATAAAAGCGTAGATTATATAAAAAGATTTTCGTTATTTTTGGATAAATATATTAAAGAAAATAATATTGAAGCTTTGAAAATTTATTTTTCGCATTTTAAAAAAGCAAGTTTAATAAACGATATAAAATTGATAAAATATTTTTCAAATCATATTTTGAAAATCTATACGAGATTATGCTCAAAAAAATCGAACGAATATATACTCGATATAACTAACGAACTTTTGGATATAATTTACAAATACGACAATATAAACTCCGTAAATAAAATAAAGAAAAGAATGATTTATAATATTTCGCATTCTGGAATTTCGGATATAAATAAAAATAAAATTCTTAATAAAATTTGAGAGATAGAATTTATTTTTTATTTATTTCTTTAACTCGCTCATCAGTGTCGAATCTCTGCAAAAGTCTTACCAATAAATAAGCCGATACAAAAAGCAAAGGGCATAATATCCATTCTATAATATTTTTAGGAAAACCTGGAAAAACTTGCATAATAGAACCTAAAACGAATCCCGATATAATTAAATAAGAAGATTTAACATAATGCGACATCCAATATTCCAAAATTTTTGTAGTTAAAATTATTCCTAAAATCAAACCAAAACCTAAAGGAATTAAATAAGGAATATAAAGATTTTGAACTGCGTTTATTGT
>CAKVCG010000107.1 GCA_934725525.1 uncultured Brachyspira sp.
CTATCTCTTTGAATTATTTGAGTTGAAATTTTATCGGCTTTAAGTCCTAATTTTTTGCAAACCAATTCTTCGATTTTCGGATTGATATTGCTATAAGTTCCTACCGCTCCCGACAATTTTCCAACCGATACCGTTTCTTTAGCTCGTTCTATTCTTTTAATATTTCTTTCATTTTCGTCAAACCATAAAATGAATTTGAGTCCCAAAGTCATTGGTTCGGCATGAATTCCATGAGTTCTTCCGATACATAAAGTATATTTATGTTCCTTCGCTCTTTTTAATAAAATCTCCGAAAGTTTTTTCAAATCATTTAATATTATTTCTGCCGATTTTTTCATCATAAGAGCAAGCGCCGTATCTTTCACATCGCTTGAAGTAAGCCCTTTATGTATATACTGCCCGCCTTCTCCGACATTTTCCTGAACCGCCGTGACAAAAGCGATTATATCATGATTCGTTTCTTTTTCTATTTCGGCTATTCTTTCAACGGTAAACGAAGATTTTTCTTTTATGTTTTTCAAAGCCTCTTTTGGAATTTCGTCTAATTCTGCCATCGCCTCGCAAGCCGCTATTTCGACATTAAGCATTGTTTGAAATTCGTTTTGCAAACTCCAAAGTTCGCCCATTTCTTTTCTTGTGTATCTTTTAATCATATTTTTTAAACTCCAAATTTCTAAAGATGTTATTAACTTATTTATCGTTCCTTTTTTCAGTATCATATAAATACCTATGCGAACTTGTTATATCCACTATATCTCCGAGTTTAACTTCTTTACAATAATTTAAGGAATTATTAAAAATCTCGTGCTTGAAAGAACTATACTCAAAGATAAACATATTAAAGCGATTATTATAAACGGTTTATACAATTCTTTATATTGAATCAAATAATCGTCCAATATCGGTTTTTTTTCTATTCTGTCTATCGTATTATAAACATTTTCGAGCGCCGCTCCCGTTTTTGCGTTAAAATATTTTCCGCCCGTTATCGAAGCGATATTTATTAAAGCTTTTTCGTTTAATGTAAAATCCGCCCGAACTCTTCTTCTGCCGTAATCGGGGTCGTTATATGTAACCCAAGCGCTGCTTCCCGCCGCATCTCCAATTCCTATCGTATAAATTTTTATTCCAAAATTTGAAGCTATCTCAGAAGCCAATCTCGGGTCAATCTCGCCCGAATTATTTTCTCCGTCCGTAAGAAGAATAATAATTTTTTCGTTATCGCTTTTAACATTTCTCAACATATCTACAGCGGTTGCAATTCCGAGTCCAATCGAAGTAGAGCCTTCTTCGTCAATTTCGATTTTTCTTATTTCGTTTTCCAAAGTCGTATAATCGAAAGTGGCTGGAAGCAAAACGGAAGCCCTTAAAGCGAAAGCGACTAAACTTATTTTATCGAAATTTCTTTTCTTTATAAAATCAATCATCGTCCTTTTTGAAGCCTCGAGACGCGTCGGACTCATATCTTCTGCCATCATCGAAGGCGAAACATCGATAACCAAAGAAATATATATTCCCTCTCCGTTTATATCCGATAAATGTTCCGCTTTAGCGGGACGCGCCAAAGCCACGATTGACATTGACATAGCGATTATTATAAGAGCGAATGGAATATCTTTGACATAATAATTCGATTTCAAAACTTTCGACATACTTACTCGAGGATGTTTTACCGAATAAGAATGATTTTTTCTCGTTTTGACATATAAGAATATTATAATCGGAACTGAAAAAAGTATGAATAAAAATTGTGGATTTACAAATGTCATTTAAGAATCCGCTTTATATAAAAATCCTATAACTAAAACTATAATTCCAATAAGCATTGTGAAAGGAGCTAAAAAACCCATAAAACCTTCAGGAGCGTCTCCAACCATATATATAAAAAGAAAACTTACGGCGAATGTAATAAGTCCTATCGCAAGAATAATGGCGTTCTTTTTTGAAATTCTATCGTTATTATTTATCATATTTTTTAATTTTACTTTTTTATTAATTTTATTTATTTAGTTTATTTTAATTTGCTCGGAGCCGGAATCGAACCGGCACGGTCGCAAGGACCAGCAGATTTTAAATCTGCTATGTCTACCAATTCCATCATCCGAGCCAATCAACCAAAAAATTATACTATACCGTTATAAAAAAAGCAAATTTTATTTTATATAATGCATTTTATTCAAACGGGTTCGTTAATCCCAAAGCGGTAATATTATCGCCGTAATTTTCGGACAATTTTTTCAATTCGCTTATGGAGTTTTCGGCATTATTTAATTTCATTATATTATAAACTCCTTCTTCCGCAGAAGAATATTTTTTTGACAATAGTTCGCACATAGAATTTGTGGCGATAAAATAATTATAGCTTTTATTTCTTCTTGAGCCTTCTATCGAAATATAATGTCCTCCTCCAGCGCATGCGCAATTTTCCAAAACGTAGCCGTTAATATGGTCTTTCGTTATTTGAGTCGCTTTATCTTTATCTACCGCAAAAACCTTAGAGTCGCCCGCATGAAAAATAAAAATGCCCGCGAATTTATGATACAATATTCCAGCAATCGAAGCGCCCGACATAGCTTTGTTTTTATCGTTTACAGATTCTCTTGCGGCATTGACTTCAAGTTTAATAAAATTATGCATTATCCAATTTATAGCTTCCTGTTCTCCGACTATTTCGATTAAATCTAAAAAATTTTCATTATAAGTTTGAGAGGCCAACCTAGAGGCAAAAGTGTCTCCCAAACCGTCAGCCACCAACCCTATGGAAGAACCTTCGATTGAATTGATAAAATGGCTATAATTATTTTGTTCGTTTATTATCAACGGATTTCCAGAAATCGCTTCACTAACAAATAATATTGTGTCGGTATTTATTTTTGCATTTGTTCCTTTATTCGTAAAACAAAAAGTATTCATAAAAATTCTTCCTTAAATTAAAAACCAAAATAAAAATATTAAAATTGTTTAATATTAAACATTATAAATAATTAAAAAATTTTATCAATAATAAATTTGCAATATATCGTTATATATGTTATTATTATTTTGGAGGGTTGTGATATTATTAATTCTGTTTTTGATATACAAAATATGTATAAACTTACGGTTGCGGAATTTGACAGTATTTATAAACTTAAATTCGGCGAATATCTTGGTCATGAAAGATTCGATATACTTATGGCATTATCGGACACTTTAGTCAAGTTATTAAAATGTATAGAAATGAACGACATAAGCAGA
Source organism: uncultured Brachyspira sp. (assembly GCA_934725525.1). Lineage (GTDB taxonomy): Bacteria > Spirochaetota > Brachyspiria > Brachyspirales > Brachyspiraceae > Brachyspira. The sequence goes on from CAKVCG010000107.1 coordinate 3,238, forward strand.
ATGTATGACAAAAAAGATATTATAATCAGTTTTGCCAATAAGAGTTTATATCGCCAATCTATTAGGCTAAAATGTATTGAAAGCGAGGGAGTCGACTACATAAAACATTATCAATATTTTGGAGTAATATTGAACGATGATTTAGTTTCAAGAGCGTTTGACGACTGGGCTGAATTGAAGAAGATAATCGAAAGCACTGAAAAAACGAATTTATAAAAGTATATAAACGACTATATTTTATTTCACTTTTAATATTGAAAAATTTTTGATTAATCCATTTTTATAATGTTTTTCCATATTTTTTGAATTATTTACTACCGCCCAATAATACCAAATATAGTTAACTAATAATTCAGTTTCTCTTACTTTTTTATCTTCAATATATTTATATAGATTAATAATTTCTGAACGTTGCTCTTCATTTATATTAGACTCGCATATAAAATTAGCCAAATCCCAATATTTAGAAGAAAAGCCCGAATATTCAAAATCAATTAATTTTACATCTTTGCCGTTATACATTATATTTCCGTATAATAAATCTCTATGGCATAAAACTTGTTCGTCTTTTTCTATTCTGTCCGCTATAGAGAGTATATATTTTCTTTGAGTTTCGGTGGTTATTTTTCTATTTGCAAGTTTTTCGTATTTGTCTATTTCCGAATGCATAGACATAGGCTTAAAACCTTTATTATTTTTTAATTTTACGCTATGCAATATTCTTAATATTTTAATAAAAGAATTAAAAAATTTAGTGTTCAAATCTTCGTCCGTTATGCTATGATAACCTTTCAAATAATCGGTTATTTTTACATCCCAATCAAAAAAATCAGTTTTAGGACATATACTTGAAGGAACTACGGATGTTATTTTTCTTTCCGCTGGTCTATCGACAAAAGCTTCCGTTCCCAATCCAGGAATTCTTATAACTTTATCATGCCCCATAAATTTTATGCGATAATTATAATTGGTTAATCCAGCCAATCTTTTGGCTTTATTATTGTCGGAGCATTGTTTCGCTATATCGTCCGAAGTTAATAAATTATGAGTCATCGCATCGCTAAAAGAATCTATTTCATAAACTAAATCCTTTACTTCAGTTATATAAAAATCCATCTTTTTAAGAGATTTTTGTATTATATATTCCCAATAAACTTTATCGCTTAACTTCTTTAATTCTTGTTTTATTATTTTCAAATCTTTTTCGGCAATATACGCGATTCCCGTTTCGCATAACCCGCCCATACTATTTTCATTTATGCCAATTAATTTGTTATTTTCGTCTATATAGTATTGCCAAGTAGGATGATTGGTTTTTTCTAAATGTTGCGCTATAAATTGAGAAACATTTTTTCTTATATATCTAATAAAATCGTTTTTTATATATAAATCTCCGTTCATTATTAATGTGTCGGAATCGAGATTATCAATTACGAGTTTTAAGGAATTGGCACTATTGGTATTTGCAAAATCTTTAGAAATTACTTTTTTAAATCCTAATCTTTTTTTGTAAGGATTAAACATTTCGTTTTTATAACCCGTAACTACGGTAATATCTTTAATGCCTCCATTTTTTAAACATTTTATCATATTTTCCAATAATGTTTTTCCGTTGATTTTTAACAAAGGTTTAGGTTTTAATAAAGTCATTGGCAATAGTCTTGAACCTTTTCCTGCCGCGAGTATAATAGCTTTCATGTAAATCTCCTATTTTATTTTCTATAATTTTTATATTCAAGCCAAATTTTTTAACATTTTATTTAAAGATATTGCTCCTCTTTTTCCCGCTTCGCCTCTATACATATAAGCTTCTTCTTTAACTTTCAAAATATTTTCTTTTAAGTTTTTATTGTTTATAGTTTCATTAACTATATTTGCAATTTTAGAAAAATTATTCTCGTCTAAAGAAACGGAAATTTTAGGCAGAGTTTTAAAACTCCAAGTTTCGTCTTTAAGTTCGATTGCATCGGTTCCTCTTTTATCGAAAGTAAAACTCGGTATTATAGTAGGTTTTTCAAAAAGAAAAGCGTAATCGAATATGACTCCCGAAAAATCCGAAAGCATCACATCGGCTCGGGATAGAGATAATATATTATCGACATCAAAATCCCATTCCAAATTTTTATTTTCTTTATATTTGGTTTTTAATTTTTCAATCAATTCTTTTTCCGCTATTAAAGATTGAGGATGAGGACGAATTATACAGTAAAAATCGTTTTCCAAAATCGCGTCTATAAGTTTATCGCCAAATCTTGTGAGTAATCCGTTCATTCCCCAAGAAGGCGCGATTAAAACCGTCCTTTTATCGTTATTATTTTTAAATTTGCTTTTAATTTCCGCAATTTCTTTTTTCTTTTCAAGTTCGTCCAAATAAGTGCTTCCTATAATATCGAGTTCTTTTATTTTCGTTCCTCTCAAATTTTCAAGCTCTCTAATATCGTCAATTTGATTTTTACCGTTGAGCAAAACCGCGTCGAAAAAATCTAAAGAATAAAGACAGTATAAAGCTGACTCGCTCGGAGCATGCATTATATGAACATATTTCTTTACTCCTTTTGATTTTTTAAGTTGAAACACATCCAAATTCGGAGTAGTCATTAAACAAATATCCGTTTCGATAAAATTCAATTTAGCATAAGCCTTATTTCCCGTCCCTATAAATTCGCTTTTAAGAAAATCGCTTTTTATTTCAAAAATTTTATCGTCTTCGCTTGAGCTATAATAAATTGT
>CAKVCG010000108.1 GCA_934725525.1 uncultured Brachyspira sp.
GAATTGCAGGAGCGCAAGAAAACAAAAATAATGAAGATAAAATAATCGATAAATATTTTAACATAATTTAATCCTTTAAAATAATTCTTTTTTAAATTAGACGAATATATAATCAAAAAGTTCCTATAAATATTTTAGAATTAGAATAAAATTATAATAGAATAAAAATCACATTCCGAATAATCCAAGTATCGAAACCAGCAAATAGTCGGTAATAAGTATTATCATAAAACTATAAACCACGCTCGTTGTCGTAGCCTTTCCCACGCCTTCCGCTCCGCCCGTTGTTCTAAAACCAAAGAAGCATGATATAAGCATAATCTCCGCTCCAAATATCGTGGACTTTATCAAACTTCCTATAAAATCTCCAAGCGAAATAACGGCAATCGCCCTATCGAAATAATGAATCGGGTCGTTATGCAAAACGAAAACCGTCACAACCGCTCCCCCGACTATTCCTATAATATCCGCCGACACGGTAAGCATTGGAAGAGATATAACCGCAGCCCAAAATCTCGGAACTGCTACATATTCTATAGGATTTGTATAAAGAGTTTTCAAAGCGTCAAGTTGTTCGCTCACTTGCATAGTTCCAATTTCCGCGGTAACCGAACTCCCTACCCTACCCGCAAATATCAAAGCCAAAAGCATAGGAGACAATTCTTTAACCATAGCCTTTCCAACCATAGAGCCTACGAATTGAGATATTCCTTTTAAAACGCTATCCAATACTACCGCGATTTGAAGCGACATAACCATTCCCACGCAAAGAACGGTAACGGCGGCGACTACAAAAGATTCCACTCCCATCCTTATTATTTGGTCCGTTAAAAGTTTGAAAGAAAAAGAAGGCTTGAAAGTATATTTAAATATTTGCAAAAATAATTGATTAAATTCTCCTAAAGTCGCAAGAAAGTAAGCTACCTTATTCCTTATTCCTTTTCTTAATTCTATTTTAAAATCGAATAATTCCATAATAAAAACCTCTAATTATTATCCGCGTTAGAATAAATATTTTCAAATCTCGTTTGCTCGGCTACAAAATTAAGCGGAAGCCCGTCAATAATAGAACCGTTTCTATGTTTCGCAAGTATCAACTCCACTTGATTATTTCTTTCGTCTATAACCTCTTCGTCTTCTCTATTTGACTTTTGTCTATGCAAAAACATAACCAAATCCGCATCCTGCTCTATCGAACCCGACTCTCGCAAATCGGAAAGTCTAGGTTTATCCTGTCTCTGCTCAACCGCTCGAGAAAGCTGCGCCAAAGCGACAACGGGAATATTCAATTCTTTCGCAAGCGCTTTTAATCCTCTCGATATATCTGCAATTTCCTGCTCTCTATTTCCGTTTCTTCTCGTTTGACTCGAATGAATAAGTTGCAAATAATCGACAACTATAAGTTTTAAATCGATATTTTTTCCCGAAGTTTTGCTCATTTCGGCAAATTTATATTTCATCTGCCTCGCCTTTCCTCGAATTTCCATTATAGTTAATTGGCTCGAATCGTCTATTAAAAGATTCGGGCAAGCCAAATTATTCATAGCCTGCCCAAGTTTTATCCATTCCTGCCGTTCCAAATCCCCCGAGCGAACTCTAGATAAATTTATTCTCGCCTTGCTTGAAATCAACCTTTCTACTAATTGCATTCTGCTCATTTCCAAAGAAAAAAAACCTATTCCAAAACCCATCGTTTCTACATTTGTCATAACATGTTCGACTATATTAAGCGCAAAACTCGTCTTCCCAACCGAAGGACGAGCGGCAAGTATAATCAAATCGGAAGGCTGAAATCCATGCGTCACTCTGTCAAGTCTCGTAAAACCCGAAGGCACTCCAGTAACCGTATTTTTATTTTTCTTTCTTTCATATATAAAATCCAAAGCTTCTCTAAGTAAATCTTTTATATGAATAAAATCGTTGTCTAATCTTCTTTGAGTGACTTCAAATATTTTTTTTTCGGCAAAATCGGCGACTTCTTTTGTTTCGGCATCCTTTGCATCATAAGCGGATTTTTGAATATCCTGAGCGGCTAAAATCAAATCTCTAAGCAATGATTTTTCAGCTATTATTTCGGAGTAATATTTTGCATTCTGATAAAAATAAGTTCCATCAATTATCCGCATCAAATAGGCTTCATCGTTTTGAAAGAGTTTTTCAAATAATCCGTTTTCTTTCAAATATCTTAAAACAGATTCTGGATTAATATTTTCAATACCTACTCTATTTTGCATTTCTATAACGCTTTCGTAAAGAAGACGATTTCTTTCGCTGTAAAAATCTTTTGAATTAATTTTTGATAAAACTATAGGTATAACAACCTTTGAATTTTGAAGCATAGCTCCCAATAGAGACTCTTCGGCTTCTATCGAGTAAGGCATATTATTCATTTTATAACCGCTTTTTTAATTTAAGCTTCTTCGTTAATACTTTCTTCCGTAGTCGTTTCTTCTTGTTTGGTTTCAGAATTTTCCAAAGTTTCCATATTAACTACATTAATTTTTATATTGGCATTGACGCTATGATATAATTTAATTTCAACTTCATATTCTCCAAGCTCTTTAATATGCTTATCCATATGAACATCTTTTTTGCTTATATCGATTTCTTTTTCTTTCAAAGCGTCAACTATGCTCTGCTGACTAACCGAGCCATATAATTTTCCATTGTCCGCGACTTTAACGGGAATAACCACGCTTATATCGACAATTTTGCCTTTAAGTATTTCGGCTTCCATTTTTCTTTTCGCTCTTTTTTTCTCCAAACTCTTTTGCATTTGAGCCAAAGTTTTTAAGTTTCCCGCGTTTTTAATAACGGCAATATTTCTTGGAATAAGATAATTTCTCGCATAACCGTCTTTTACTTTACATATATCGCCTTCATAACCCAACGATATAAAATCTTTCTTCAAAATGACTTCCATAATTTAATATTCTCCTTTGCTATATTTAATCATATTATTTTTTACTTTAACTAATTTATTAAAACAGAATTATATCATAAATAAATTAAAATATCAAACGTTATTTTTTATTTTTGTAAATTTAATTTTGCTTTCAACTTGCAATAAACTTGCAAATAAAATAAAAAAAATATATATTTAAAACAAAATTAAGGCATATAATACGGAGATTTAATAATGCCTATTGCCCCTTTGGATTTACAACAATTATACATGCAGCAATCCCATATAGGTCGTATGGAGCATGTTAGAATGGCGGCGAAAACGATAGCCATGCAGTCGGAAGATAGAGATATACATAGAGAATCTTTTATAAAGGATTCAACAGTCGTAAAATCGGAAAATGTTTCGGAAGACACTAAAATTAAAGAAAAAAAAGACGAACAGAGAGGCAAAAAAAATCAAGGTTATATTTCCTACAGAAAAAAAAAGAGACGAAATATTATTGACGGCGATAATTCTTTAGTCGAATCGATAGAGACGATAGAAATAAACGAAATCGGAGCGGCGGAACAAATTAAAGGCGCTAAAATAGATATTTTCGGTTAAAAATTTAATATGCAAATTTTTATAAGCGTTATAATTAATATAATAATATTGGCGGTGGCTTTGCCGTTATTTTATATTTATATAGTTTCTAGAGCGAGAGAAAGACTCGAAAGAGAAACGACTTCAAAAGCGAGAGAAGAAATAGAAGCTTTGGTTAAAGAATTTAATAATATCGCTTTAAGCAGAATTTCAATACTCGAAGACGCTATAGAAAGAGCGAACGAATTATTAAAAAAAATGAATATCGATAATCAAAATAATAATCCTGAAGAAACTACAAATAATTTAAATATAAAAATCGAAGATAATGAAAATTTAGAAAAGATTAATAATATTAAAAATAAAGAAATTGAAAATAAAAATTTAAATGACATAAATAATAACGATAAAATCAAAGAAAACAAAATTCGAATTGCGGAAAATAAAAATGAAATTAAAGAAATTAAAAAAGAAAATACTAAAGAATTCGGCAGAGAATTTAACAACCGATTAAATAACGATTTTAGAGAAGAATTAAGAAATAAACTCGATATTGCATTTAAAAAAAATATTCCTAATAAAGATAAAACCGAAAGCAAAGACGATAAAGAAAATGAAAAAACAAATAGCGAAAATATTATTAAACTTTATAAAGAAGGTTTTTCCAAAGAAGAAATTTCAAAAAAACTTAATTGCGCTATGACTGAAATTGATATTGTTTTAGATATGGAAAATATAAGAAAATAATATATAATAATTTTTAATTAATTTTAATTTATTTTTTAAGGAGAAAAAAATGAGTAAATTTAGCAGAGTTTTATGGTTAATATTTGGAATAGCGCTTATAGTTTCTGGAATAGTCGCTATAAAATATCCGTTAAACACTACAATTACGGTGGCTTATATAATAGGATTTTTAATGATATTTTCGGGCATAAGTTCTATATTCTATTTTGTAAGTTTGAGACATTTGTCTGGTTCGGGAATTATTTTGCTTGACGGAATAGTTTCGACTATTTGCGGTATAATAATAATTTCAAATTTATTGATAAGTGCGGCGGTTATACCTTATTTCGTGGCTATATTTACGATTGTTCGAGGAGCTGTTTCAATAACTTCTTCGATAGATTTAAAAAAGAACGGATACGACAAATGGGGCTGGACATTATTTAGCGGAATACTTACCATAATAGCTGGAATAATATTGACATTCAACCCTTTGCTTGGAACGGTTTATTTAAGCGTTGTTTTGGGATGCGGATTAATATTATACGGAATAATAACAATACAACTATGGTTTGGCTATGGAAGACTTTTTAAATAATTTTTTATATTCATAATTAAAAATAAATTTTTTAATAAAATTCATTTTTTAATATTGAAAAAATATTAAAAAAGTGATAATATAAATAATGTATGAATATTATATATAGTAACGACTTTTCTTCGCATCTGCGTATAAATCATAAAATAACAATATTTTAAATAAAGGAGAATATAATGTCAAGAAGGATTTTAAGTTTTATTATTGTATTTATATCATTTTCAACAATGATATTTGCGCTTGATGATGGAATAAGAGTTCCGAGTAATTTGTATAGAGTGGATGATTTTTATAGAAATATAGAAATGTATCATACCGAAAGAGGAGTGGCGACTTTAACCACCGTATGGGGATACATAATTATAACAAATGTATATTATAGAAATAACGCCAAATCATGTTGGTTAGTATTTGATTTGAATTCCGATACTAACAATGTTAATTCTGTATTCAATTCGGCTATGTTTTATGATAAAAGCGAAAGCAATAGAGTTGTTGTAAATCTTAATTCGACAGCAGACAGAGAAAGAGTATTTACCGATAGCGACGCTACAATTCATTTGAGAAAGTTAAAACATATTGAAAGAAGACAGTATAGACTATCCGATAATGAGATAGATTCTTTGATAAAATTAATAGAAGAAAGCAAATTTAAAGTAAATGTAAGGTTCATCGTCAATAAAGACAATTATTATCCTCTTAATAAAAACGATTTTAACAAAAATCAAGTTAAAGCTTTATACGATTTATTGAAGTTCTATAAAGATATTAAAGATAAGTAATTTGAACTATTTATAAATTTAATTTTAATCTGTTTTATTTTGTCCCGTATTTATTTGTAAAATAAATTATTATATCTATTATTTTTTATTATATTCTATAATGCAAAAATACCTCGCTCATGCGAGGTTTATATGCTCCGAGAACAGGGCTCGAACCTGCGACCCGGTGATTAACAGTCACCTGCTCTACCGACTGAGCTATCTCGGAATGTTTCTAATTAATTAATCATTTAATTATTCATTTAATTATTGAATTTATTATAACATATTAAAAAAAAATGTCAACTCCTTATTTTATAAAAATTTAGCTATTAAAAGCGTTATATCGTCAAATTGCGGAGCGTCCGCTCTAAAATAAACGGTTT
>CAKVCG010000109.1 GCA_934725525.1 uncultured Brachyspira sp.
TATAGAAATAATATGCCAAAAGAAATTTCGGGAGTCGAAGTTATTCATATAAGCGATTATGAGAAAAAAGAAGTTTACGGAAACGATGGGAAAAAGATAAAAGATATAACTCTTCCAAAATCGAATGTTCTTCAATATATTCTTAAAGATAATGTAAAAATTACGATTCGTCCTTCGGGAACTGAGCCGAAAATTAAATTTTATTTCGAGGTTTGCGTTAAAGAAAGTAAAGATAAAAGAGTTTCTGTTGCAAAAGAGAAAGTTGAGAGTTTTAAGAAGTTTATTAAAGAATAGGATTTATTATAATAATTTAAGAATTTAGAAAAAATTAAAGGTTTGCATTAAAATACCTAAACAATCCATAGAAAATAATTTTTATTATTTATTATAACTATAATAATATAAATAATAGCGAAATTTTAATTATAAAATAAAAATCCCGCTATTTATTTTATAATTTTACCTTTCGTTTAACTTTCTTAAAAATTGTTTTAATCTATCGCTTTGAGGATTTTCAAATATATCTTTCGCTTTGCCTTCTTCCAAAATATAACCGTCCGACATAAATATAACTTTATTCGATACATTTCTTGCAAAATGCATTTCATGAGTCGTTATTAACATAGTCGTTCTTTTTTCGGCTAAATCTTTTATTACATTTAAAACCTCTCCGACAAGCTCGGGGTCTAAAGAAGATGTAGGCTCGTCCAAAAGTATAACATCGGGATGAACCGCCATCGCTCTCGCTATTCCCACTCTTTGCTGTTGCCCTCCCGAAAGCCTTGAAGGATATTCGTCTCTTTTATTATATAATCCTACAGTTTCTATTATAGATAAAGCTTCTTCTTTCGCTTTTTTAAAATCCATCTTTTGAACGGTTATCATAGGCTCCATAATATTTTCCAATGCCGTTTTATTTTTGAATAGATTATAGTTTTGAAAAACCATAGAAGTTTTTTTTCTTATAGCGTATATCTCTTCTCTCGAGCATTTTTGAGCGTCTACGGTTAAATCGCCAATAGTTATTTTTCCATGATTTGGTTTTTCTAAAAAGTTAATGCATCTCAGAAGAGTAGATTTTCCAGTTCCAGAAGGTCCTATTATAGTCAATACCTCTCCGTATTCTATTTTGAAACTCACGCCCTTTAATACTTCCAAATTGCCAAAACTCTTTTTAAGGTCGATTACTTCTATCATAATATTATACCCTAATAGGCGCTGTTTAATTTCTTTTCAACTATAATTTGTATATAGCTAAATATAGATATTAAAGCCCAATATATGATAACGGCGGCGGCATAAGCTTCCATATACCTATATGTAACGCTTATCTCTATACTCGCTCCCGCCATCATATCCTTTAATCCTATTACAAAACCCATCGAAGTGGCTTTGAAAATATTTATAAAGCTATTTGAAAGTCCGGGAACGGCTACTCTCGCGGCTTGAGGGATAACTATTCGTTTTAGAATATTAAAAGTTCTCATTCCTATAGAAAGCCCCGCTTCAAACTGACCTTTATCAACCGAATTTATGGCGGCTCTTATATCTTGCGACATAAACGAAGCGTAATTTAAACTTAAAACTACCGTCAATGCGGTAAATGCCGACATACCGCTTACTATTTTGCTAAATTGAGCGATACCATAATAGAATAAAAATAACTGCGTTATAAAAGGAGTCGCTCTAAAAAACGAAACATAAACTTGCGCCGCTTGATACAATATTGGAATTCTATATTGTAAAATTAAAGCTATTATTAATCCTAATAGAAGAGAAAATAATAAAGCTAAAAAAGCGACTTCGCAGGTTGTCGGCAAATACTTCAATAATTTTGGAAAAACGGTTAAAAAGTAATCAAATTTAAAATTTGACATTTATTTTTTCCTTGAAACAAATTAAATTATTCTATTAAACCGTCTCTTCTATATTGTTCCAAAAGCTTATCTAAAGCTTCGTTAGCGTCCAATCCTTCCATAGGATTATAACCGAACCATTTATTTGCCAACTCTTCCAAAGTTCCGTCTTCCCTCATTTCTACTACGACTTTGCTTACTTCATCGCGTAACTTTTTTCCCGCTTCGTCCTTTCTGAAAGGAAAAGCGTTAACTTCGGTAAATATAACATCTCCCACCATTTTTATATCAAGTCCCGTATTTTCTTTTAGGTTAGGAAATATAATAGCGGCTGTCGTAGAGCCAGATATTTTACCGTTTACGACATTATTCGGTATCGTGGCAACGGTATCTGGACTGAAAGAAACTATTTCTATTTTTCCTTCGGGGTCGAGAGCTTTAATATTTTCATGCGAAGATGTTCCCGTTTGAAGCCCTAATTTTTTGCCGAAGAAATCTTCCAATTTATTTATGGAATTGTTTGTTCCAGCGACATAGAATCTATAAGGGCTTAAAAAATAAGGCTCTGAAAAATAATACTTTTGCAATCTTAACGGGGTAATGCTAATTTGTTGAGTCACGGTATCGGCTTTGCCAGATTCCAAAGAGCCGAAAGCTCCTTCCATAGCGATTTGCGTCCATTCAATCTTTTTGTTTAAGCGCCTTCCTATCTCTTCCCAGACATCAATATCGTAGCCTTCCAACTTGCCTTCCGAATTTGCCCTACTAAATAACGGATGCATTCCCGGTGTAGCCACTCTGATAACATTGCTGTCGCTTCCGCTTTCTTGATTACCGCATGATATTAAAATAGTGGCTATCATGCAAACTAAAATTTTTAATACTTTCATTTTTATTCTCCTTTGTTTTTAATTTTTTATAAAGTATTTTTGAATTATATATTTAACGGGTTATATAGACGCACGGTCTACGAAGGTTTGAAAACCTTTAGAAAGTCTGGGGAAATTTGTAATCGTTGAAAAATTCGACTAAAAAACGCTTTAACAAAAACATAGTTTCCTCGATAGAATTATTGGTTTTAGTATATAATAAATCGGTTTAATAAAAAAGTCAAATATTTTATTATAAAAAACTACTTTAAATATTATAAAATTTAGTATATTATATATTTCAATATAAAAGTAAAGAGGAATATCGGTGAATTTATTCGACTATATTAGATATAATTTATTCAATATAAGAACTCCAGAATTAGTGGATAAAATGCGCATCCATGAATACGCGAAAAAAATATCCGCTCAAAAGTATCGGTTTGTCGATATAAAAACAAAAAATGTAACTTCAAATTGCGCGAAATTTATATTTGAAATATATAAAATCGTAGGATATTTATTAAATTCCTTAAAAGACGAATTTATAATAAAAGACGGAAAACAATTTTCCTACTATTTGATTGAAGTTTCTTTTAATGACGAAATGAAAGAAATATACGCCACTTTGGATAAAGAATATATGTTTGAAAGAATTAAAAAAGGAGAAAATCCGAATAATGTGTTCAAAGAAACGAAAGAAAATTTTATTAAATTCAAAAATTTTTTAAGCGGAGAAAACGGAAAAGAGATAAATCTAACTTTCAATTTGCTTAAAGATTTTGCCAATATATCCAATTTCGATTTCTTTTTGTTTTTAAGGTCTTTCTGCCCGTCTTTTGTGGACGGAGTATATAATTCAAATCCGACATTTAAAAATTGTTCTAATCCTCAAGTGGTTGACGATTTGACAAAATTGGACGATGCGGTAAATAGCGTAATAATAAAAAAAGAACTTATATCGGCTTTAAATATATTTTGCAAATACGCGGGGTTATCTCCAATATCCGACAAAAATATGAAAGCTCTTTTAACGAGAATAAAATATTTACAAACTCCGGAATTATTAAGCGATATAATAATTTTTCTTCTTAAAGATTTTACTTATAAACCTCATGTTTCCTATTCGGACGCGAATATATTTGTAAACTATATTGCCGACTTTACAAAAAACTTAAAAAACGATATGGAAAGCATAGTTAGAAGCATAAGGAGTAGTAAAATAGCGAGCGTAAGAAATAAAACTTTCAGCGGTATAGAAATATTAAAACTAACGAATATTAACGAAGATAAAAATTCCCAGCTGGAACAATTTGATTGCGAGACTTTTACCTGCGTAGAACCTTTGCAATATATTAAAACTTTTGTGAGCGAAATATTTGAAATGGAGTATAAATCGCCTTTAAACGATATGTTTTTGGGATGCGAATTCGTTCATAAGGAAAGAAGCTCTCAAGGTTTGGACGCCTTCTACACTTTAAACGACTCTAAAGAGGAGATACAAATGTTCGATTCCACTTTGAGTCCCGAATCGGATAATTTCAAAAGACTTAAAACTTGGCTTGTGTCGAAAAATAAAGCGAGCGCAAACAGAGATTTAATAGAAAATATGGTAAAGAAAATAGACGGAGAAGGAAATAAAATCGTCCTAAATGTTTATAATTCGGTTTTGGATTTGACTACGATATTAAAAAATATTATAGAGGATTGCGTAAACGGAACTAAAAAAGAAATTTCAAATTCAAGCAAAGTGTCGAATTTGGAAAAATTTAATATCACGGTAGCGAGAGCGATGCTTGAAGATTTTGAAAATTTTATTTCGCTTATTAAAAATTTTGTCAGATAATTTTGATTATTTAGGAAAATTTAATGAATAAAAGTCATAAAACTATAATTCAAATAATAATTGGAATAGTTGTAAGTCTTGTTTGTTTATATTTTGCCTTCAGAGGAATAGATATAAGAGAATCTATAGAAATAATAAAAAATGTTAAAATTCCTTATGTTATAATTTCTTTGATTTTAAGCGTTATTATAATCGTTTTCAGGGCTTTAAGATGGGAATGCTTTATGCCGTTGAAAGAGCCGATAAAAAAAAGAACTATAATCGCGTCCGTATATATCGGATATATGGCGAGCAATATTTTACCCGCAAAACTTGGCGAAGTCGTTAGAGCTTATATACTCGGAGCTAAAGAAGGAGTGAGCAAATCGGCGGTTTTTGCGTCCGTTGTCGCCGAAAGATTATTCGATTGTTTTACTGGAGTCGTTATACTTTCAGTTTCGCTTATATTTATACCAAATTTGCCCGACACGGTTTTATACGCGGCGGGTTTCTTATTCGTTATATCGGTAGTAGGAATAATAATTTTAGTATTTTTGAGTTTCAATAAATCTTTCGCTCATAAAGTTTTTAATAAAGTATTTGGAATTTTGCCACAAAAAATATCCTTTAAATTAATAGAATTTTCTTGCAATTTTATAGACGGAATAGGAATTAAAAACGACGCGAAGCATATATTTTTAATTTTTTTATATACCGCTTTATATTTAATCGGGCAGATATTTACGATTGGACTTCTTTTAACCGCTTTCGATATAAAGGCTTCTCCGATAATCGCTTTATTCATCTTTGCGGCGGGCGGTTTCGGTTTCGCCGTTCCTTCCGCTCCATCGGGAATCGGACCTTTCGAGTGGGCGATAATTTTCGGACTTTCGTTAATTGGAGTCGACAAATCCATAGCCGCTCCATACGCTTTGGTATATCATATAATGGGAATAGTGCCGATTACAATAATAGGTTTTATATTTTTATTCGCTTTGGGAATAGATTTGAAATCGGCAACTAAAAGATAAAATAAAATTTTAAGCGGATTGCTTCAACAGAGTTTCGCAATGACGGTGAAATAAGTCGTCATTACGAGGCTATTTATAGCCGAAGTAATCCAAAACAATAGAATTTGATTTTAAAATTTAGCTTTATTAATAGCGGATTGCTTCGGGCGTTGCCCTCGCAATGACGATGGGAAAGTAGATTGCTTCAGCAGAGTTTCGCAATGACGGTGAAATAAGTCGTCATTACGAGGCTATTTATAGCCGAAGTAATCCAAAACAATAGAATTTGATTTTAAAATTTAGCTTTATTAATAGCGGATTGCTTCGGGCGTTGCCCTCGCAATGACGATGGGAAAGTAGATTGCTTCAGCAGAGTTTCGCAATGACGGTGAA
>CAKVCG010000110.1 GCA_934725525.1 uncultured Brachyspira sp.
TTGTATTGTATTGTATTGTATTGTATTGTATTGTATTGTATTGTATTGTATTGTATTGTATTGTATTGTATTGTATTCCGGCGTTACAATCGTTTTGCAAAATTCGTAGAAATTCCTTCCTAATCATTATCATTTGCAAATTATACGATGTTTAAAAAATTTTGTCAAGCGTTTTTGCCTCTCTATAAATTCGGTGCTAAAGCGGACAGTATCCAGACGCCAGCGAGCGGTCGGAATACAAAAAAATTAATCAAATTTTTTAAAAACTAATTTTAAATCGTTGACAATAATCATAATTATTAATAAAATATTCTATAATTATGTTAATAGGAATTTAAATTATGAAATATATGAATTTATACAGAGGATACGAAAAAAGAAAAGAATCAATAGATAAAAAAATCGCTTCAATTATAGAAAGAAGTCAATTTATATTTGGCGAAGAATTGGAAGAATTGGAAAGCGAACTTGCAAAATACACAGGCGCAAAATATTCGGTTGGAGTTTCTTCAGGGCATGTCGGACTCGTTCTTTCGCTTTTGGCTTTGGGTTTCAAGGCGGGAGAAAATCATTCTAATAAAGAAGTTATAGTTCCCGCAATGACATTTTTTTCCACTGCGGAAGCTCCGTCTTTTTTAGGAATGAAAGTAGTCGTTTGCGATATAGACGAATATTTTAATATCGATGTAAAAAAATTAGAATCTTTAATAAATAAAAATACGGCGGCTATTATTCCCGTTAATTTATTCGGGCAATGCGCAAATTACGATATTATATTAGATATTGCAAAAAAAAATAATATTTTCGTTATAGAAGACGCTTGTCAATCTTTTGGAGCGAGTTATAAAAATATAAAATCCTGTTCTGGCAAATTAGGAGATATTGCAGTCACTTCATTTTTTCCCGCTAAACCTTTAGGTTGTTTTGGAGATGGCGGAATGGTTTTTACAAATAATGAAGAATATTATAAAAACCTTAAACAACTTCGACATCATGGAGATGAAGGCGGAATGATTCATGTTAAATTAGGAACTACGGGAAGATTAGATAATTTGCAAGCTGGAATACTTTTAGAAAAATTCAAATGCTTTGAAGAAGATATGAATCATAGAAGAGAAGCAGCAAAATATTATAATGAAAAATTAAAAGATATTGTTAAAGTTCCCGAAGTGGCAGAATATACAAAATCTGTTCATGCTCAATATGTTATTCAAGTTAAAGAAAATAGAGACGAAATTAGAAAAAAATTAAGCGAACTTGAAATTCCAACCGCGCTTTATTATCCGTATCCTATTCATTTAGCGCCCGTTTTAATTGAAAAGTTAGGATATAAAGAAGGCGATATGCCAAAATCGGAATATGCATCAAAACATAATATAGCCCTTCCGATAGACAACGATATTCTTAAAGAAGAACAGGATACGGTTATAGACGCTTTGAAAAAAGTTGTAAAATAAAAACTTTCAGATTTATTTAAAACCGAAAAAATTTTAAAAGTAAAATTTTTAAATAAAAATTTTTTAACAAACAAATTTTTTTATTTTATTTTTTACCACTTCAAAAATTAAATTGTTATATACGGTTATATATGCATATAAATTAAATTAAAATTACTTCACAGGAGGAGTAAACCATGACAAAAATTTTAAAAGTGTTATTAATCTTGGGCATCGCATCTTTAGTATGCTTCGCTCAAGCAAAGCCAAATTCCATTACTAAAGACGTAGTGGAATTGAACGAAAGCGGAACGGGAAAAACGGTAGGAACTATAACGGTTACCGAAACTGCAAACGGAGTGTCAATCGATTTGGAAGCTAAAGGTTTGGCTTTAGAATCTGGAATGGCAGAACTTCATTTGTATGGAAAAAATTCTCCACAAACGACTAAAGATTCAAAAGCAATTTCGGTTAACGGAGGAGGATTGGGAGAAGACATTAGAGATTTGGGCGCTTTAATGGTTAACGCTGACGGAAGCATAAGTCAAACGATTGTAAGCGATGGAATCAAAGTTTCCGACATTGAAGGAAAAGCTCTCGTTATTACGGACGAAGTTGACAACTATGCTAATAGCCTCGCGGACGGAAGCGAAGAGCCTTTATATGTCGCGAGCTTTTAAATTTTAGCTAATCTTTGCAATTTGCCCATGCTTGAAATATAGCATGGGTTTTTATTTTTAAATTTAAAAAATAAAATTTTAAAAAATAATCTTAAAATATATTTGCTTTTTATTAAAAATATTATATTATATAACTTAACATAATATTTTTTAATTTTAGTTTCGGAGAATCATTTAATGAAAAAAATTGTTTTAATATCGACTCTTTTAATTATATGCATAAGTCCAAGTTTATTCGCTAAAAAAGATTTTGGAGCGGATTTAACCGTATCGCTCGGAGCTGGCATAGGATTTTTTCACGGGGATACGAATAAATATCCTAACGGAGGTTTTGAATTTGGGGTATGTTTAAAACCTAATTATTACTTTGAATTTTCGGCGTTATCTTTCGGCTTATCTTTGGAAGTCGGCTATCAAAGAGATATTTTCGCCTACAAAAACGAAAAACTAAAAGGCAATACAACTTTCGACAGTTTCGCTTTAGGTTTTATTCCTAAAATAGATGTTTTATTTTTGTCAATAGGTTTTGGCGGGGGGATTAAATTCCCGCTCGGTGGAAATTTATCTATTACCGATATTTACGGCGGAAAACAATTAGAAAAATACGGCTATATCGAATTAAAAGAAAATTTTGGAAAGAATTTAATTATTCCGTATATTAAAGCGAATGTAGATTTTATGCTTTTGCCTAATGTGGCTTTAGGTATATATATTGCCTACGATATTCCGCTAATGAAATATCCAAACGATAATTCAAATAATAGTTATAATCCAACTTCAAATACAAACATTAAATTTTCTTCTTTAGATATTGGCGGACAAATTACATTAAGATTTTAATTATTTTACTATTGTCGTTTAATTTATTTCTTTAATATTCAAAAAATAGGTTTTTGAATTATCTCTATAGTTTTATTTATTTTGTCAGATTTTCCAAAATATGCTTTAACGAAAGGAATAGAAACTTTTTTTTTATTCTCGGTAAGAGCGATATTAAAAACATAATTTGAAGGCAAGCTGTAAATATCTATAATCTCTCCGTAAATATTTTTATCTTCGTCAATTATTTTATAGCCAATCAATTCCGCTTCGTAAAAAGTGTTTTCGTCCAATTCGGGCAAATATTTTGAATCTATATAAATGTCGCATCCGATTAATTTTTTTGCAGATTCGATATCTTCGATGTCTTTTATTTGAAAAACGAAAGATTTATTTTTTTTCTTTATTTTAAGAATTATAAATTCTTTACCCTCTATTATGACTGGACTATTTTCATTCAAAATAGGAAGAGAGGCGAAATAGTTTTTATCGGTAAAAAATGCTTCGACCTCTCCCTTTATCCCATGCATTCCGGTGATTTTCGAGTAAAAAACAATCAATTGTCAATAATCTCGAGCATTACTCGTTTTCCGCTTTTCATAGAGGCTGCAAAAAGAATTGTTCGTAACGCGCTTGCTATACGACCTCTTTTACCGATAATCTTACCTATATCGCTTTGGTTCACCTTCAACTCGAGAATTGTGCTTTTCTCCCCTTCGATAACTTTTACATTGACTCCGTTTGGATCATCAACTAACTTTTTAGCCAAATACTCTATAAGTTCCTTTTCTTCTGTCATATATGTTACACTCCATAATATAATTTTCACGCACTCAAGCTTCGCTTTTTTCTTCCGCAGTTTCTACAGACTCGGAAGATTCAGTTTTAACTTGCTTACGATTTTTGCGTCTTTTTTCGGGATTTTTCAAAGGTCTTTTCCCTTTCCTTTCTATTATATCCTTTTTATCTCTTTCTACTATGCCTTCTTTAATAAGAATACTTTTTACCGCATAACTCGGTTGCGCTCCGTTGGAAAGCCATTTTTTGATTCCTTCGGAGTTTATTTTATATAAAACATCCTTTGCCTTTGGATTGAACCAACCCAACTCTTCAATAAAGCGTCCGTCACGCGGAGAGCGAGAATCCGTAGCGACTATACGATAATAAGGTTCATGCTTGCGACCTATTCGCTTTAATCTTAATTTAACCACCTTTTTCCTCCGATTTATTTTCTAACTTTTATAATTACATTATTATTATAATACATTTTTTTATTTAAATCAAATGTATTTATCACATTAATTTATTTAAATCATCTATCGACATTCCCATATTTTCCAATGATTTTGCCAATTTATCCATTTTCTTTGAACTTCCCATCATATTTTTCATCATAGAAAATTGTTTTATAAGTTGATTTACTTCAAATAAACTCTGTCCGCTTCCTTTAGCGATTCTCATTTTTCTTGAATTATTTAAAGGAAATAATGCCAATCTTTCTTTTTTAGTCATAGATTGAATAATAGCTTTATATTTACTAAATTTAGCTTCTTCTCTACTTATTAAATCGCTGTCAATATTTCCCATTCCTGGAATCATAGAACTCATTTTACTTATTCCGCCCATTTTAGCTGTAGCTTCAATTTGCTTTAGAAAATCGTTATAATCAAAATTATTTTCTATAACTTTTTTTAACATTTCTTCGGCTTCTTTTTCGCTTATCGCCGCTTTAGCTTTTTCGACAAGTTTTACAATATCGCCCATTCCAAGTATTTGTCCTGCTACTCTTTTAGCGTCAAATACATCTATATCTTCCAAATGTTCGCCCGTTCCTACAAATCTAACGGAAGAACCCGTTGCATATTTTAGAGAAAGCGCCGCTCCTCCTCTAACTCCCGAATCGAATTTTGTTAAAATAACTCCGTCTATTCCTATATTGCTTTGAAAACTTTTCGCCACATCGTAAACGCTCTGTCCCGCCGTAGAATCTACTACTAATAGTTTTTCCGTAACATTTGTAGTATTTACGACTCTTCTTAATTCAAGCATCATCTCTTCGTCAATTTCAAGTCGTCCTGCAGTGTCGACTAAAATTAAGTTATACTGTTCTTTTTTAGCGATTGCCAAAGCTTTTTTTAATATTTTATAAGGCTTTTTTTCTTTTGTGTCTATATGGCAAGGAATATTAATCTCTTTAGCCAATACGGAAAGTTGCTCCATTGCGGCAGGTCTGTGAACATCCAAACCGACTAATAAAACTCTTCTTTTTTCTTTATAATATTTTGCCAATTTTGCGGATGTTGTAGTTTTACCAGAACCTTGCAAACCGAAAAGTAAAGTTATTGTAGTTTTTTCGATAGGTTCTAATTTTAAACCGCTTTCTCCTTCGCCAATCATAGAGATTAAAGTGTCGTTTACATCGGCTATAAATTGATTTGAAGGGTCGACTCCTTCCAATTTATTTTTGCCAAGCGCTCTACTTTTAGCGTCTTCCAAAAATTTATTTGCCGCTTCCAAAGAAACATCGGCAGATAATAAAGCTTCTTTTATCGTTAAAAGACTCTCTTCTATATCTTTATCCGATAAAACTCTTTTGCCTCGTATTTTTGAGAATACATCCGAAATCGATTTTGTTAAATTTTCAAACATTGCAAAAACTTACCTTAATCTTTTTAATTTTATGCATAGATTATATATAAATAAATTAAAAAGTCTATAGCGAATAATAACAGTTTAATTAGAAGCTATGTAATTTAACTTTCCGTTTATAATATACAAAAAATAATTATTTTGACAAAAATTTTTTTAAAAATTATTTAAATTAATTTTGTTGACAAAAATTTTAAATTTTGTGAAATATTATTCAATTAATTAAAATAAATAGTTGACAATTTTTTTCAATATTGTATAATTTAAAATATAAATAAAAAAAGTGATGGGAAATTT
>CAKVCG010000111.1 GCA_934725525.1 uncultured Brachyspira sp.
CATATTTGGCATAGAATCAATCGAAAGACGCGATAAACTTATTAATCCTAATATCAAAATCGATATTATTATCATAATCACGGTTATTGGTCTTTTCACAACCAAACCTATAAAAGATTTCATTTAATTTAAACCTCGTTATATTTTAGACGAATAAATATAAATTAAGTTTTAAATATATTATGTTAATTAATTTGAATTGTCAAAATATTAATTTTGTTCGGATTGCTACGCTATCGCTCGCAATGACGAAATAATGCACTGTCATTACGGGGATTTGAAAAATCCGAAGTAATCCAAATTCAAAATTTGTTAACTCTCTTAATAGCAATGCAGTTTTAAGCCCTTATGCGCTTATCTTTGAATTGTTAACGCAAGGGGTTACAACCCATTGTTATAAGAATTTATAAAAATGATTGAAAAATTTAAATATATTGACTATATTATAAATATAAGTATTATTTAATAATTTATTAGGAGGTTTCGGTTATGAAACGATATTTTTATTTGATAGCGGTTTTGATTTTGCTTTGTTCGGTTAATCTTTTCGGGCAGAATACAAATACGCTGGAAGAGAAAACGGAAAATAAAGCTTGGGATTATATGAAAGGTAGAAGTTTATTTGGACTTAACTTCGGTCCCACTTTATGGATGGGAATTTTCGACAGACTCGCGGGCTCTGATGTTTTTCCTTTGGAAGATATGTTGATAAAAGGAGACGCCGACCTTACGGGAAAAGACATAAAGAAAAAACACTGGGCTTTCGGTTTGGGATTCAGTTATGATTTCGCCCCGCTAGACTTTATGAGCGTTGGACTCGATATAGGTTTTGCCGTTGGACAGCTATCGGTGGCGGATAATAAAGTAAGTCTTTATACTATTCCTTGGTCTTTGAATGTTAAATTTTTCGTTTTCAAAAAAGCTCCTTTTGGGTTTTTCTTATCTCCAAGATTCGGAGGAACGGCGTTTAAGGCCTCAGGTTCTGGAGTTGAAGTCTTGGCAAACGGAACAACTGAACTGCGCTCGCATGGAGGATTTTATTTATCGCTTGAATTAGGATGGAGAATACAATTATTCCCTAAAAGAAGCGCAAATTGGCCAGTTCAAATCGGCATAGATATTTCTTTATTTGATATCGGCTATTATGTGGCTCCTTGGGGCAATCCGCTTTCTAAAATTAGTTATTTTGAAACGGAAGAAGACCTTAAAAAGTTGAAAATTCATACGTTAAGAAATATAAGAATGTTAGCGTTGCCAAGATTGGGTATAACTATAAGATTCTAAATTTTTTGATTATAATATAATTCACGCATTCAAAAAACGGTTTATACTTATTAGCGTAAACCGTTTTTATTTTGTTTGGTCATTGCGAGATTTGTTTTACCAATCGAAGCAATCCGCTATTAATAAAGTCGATTTTAAAATAAAATTTTATCAATTTTGAATTACTTTGGACTTTTCAAGTCCTCGTAATGACAGAATGAAAATATATAATGAAACAATCTATTGGTTAAAAATAAACAAAATATTAAAAATTATCTATTCGTTATGTTGATTTCAATTAAAAAGTCCGTCATATAATTTGAATAAAAATTTTCGTATTCTTCAAATTCCCGCATACATTTAAGAGCTATAAAATCTACTCGTCTGTTTTTGTCGGTATTGGTATCGTATTTCGGTTTTGTGTCGCTATAAGCGTAAGTTTTTATTCTGTTTTCGTCTATATATTTTATTATATAATCTTTCGCTATCAATGCTCTATTTACGGAAATCATATAATTAACTTTTTTGTTTTTATAAGCCAAAGTGTCGGCATGTCCTTCTATAATAAGAATTGCATTTTTATTATTTTCCATGAAATTAATTACTTCGTTTAATATATAAGAGTAGGTATAATTATTTTTATATTGCGTCTCTCCAATATCGTAATATATTTCGTTGTCAAATTCTATCAAATTTCCTATATCTTGCCTAACCAAATTTATTTTTTGATTTTCTTCGATTATAAAATTATATTCGCATTCGTTTTTTATTCGTCTCTTAAAATGCAATCTCTCTTCTGGAGTGAAAAGTCTGATGCATGAAACCAAACAAAAAAGCGTAATTATGAAAAATATTGTTTTCTTTATCATAATTAAAACCTTATATTTATTGGAATTATTTGAAATGCAAATTGCTTGCTAAAAATAGAATATTCTACGGATAACGATTGAAAAAATATATCGACATGAAAACCTATTCTCATATCGTAATGCCAAAAATCTCTTTTATCAAAAGAAGTGGGAATATTTAAATCGTTTATTTCCAAAGTATGCCCTTCGATATTCGCGTAGCTTCCGATTCCGTTTATTCCTATTTGCGAATCGATTATTCCGTAAGTTATATCCGCTCCGAGCGAAAAATAAGAAGAAAAATATTGAATTACTGGAATTTTTTCTTTAATTTTTAAACCGAACACTATTTTTGGGCTAATCGCGTAAGCCTTCCATTTCGATTCTAAAAAAGCGTTTCCGTTAAAGACGACTCCCGTATCCGTTCCGCCGTCATAACCTAATCTTATCGGAACATAAACATATCTTTTCTTTACGGCTAAACTAATTTTACTTTCTTCAAAATTAAAATCCGCTCTAAAATCTCCGAAGAAATATTTTGTTCTAAATAAAAAAGTTTTAAGCGAAACGCCGACATTATAACCTATAGCCTCCACCTCCACATCGTTTATTACCTTTGCAAATAAATCTTTAAAACCAAAAGCTCCGCCTCCTCTTAAAGTAAGCGACATAGGAAACGGTCCGAAATTAATTTGAAAATACGCGTTTAAATGCGGAATCGGAACATATTTTACCGCGTCGGATATAGATTTATAATCGCTTATCTCATCGTATTCTTTTTCTTTCGTTTCGGCAATTACTGGATAAGTTTTTGCTCTTTGAATATCGAAAATCGGAGTGTCGACATAAAGATTGACTCCAAAACTTCCGATTGGCGTATGCATTGGAATTAAAAGTCCGTTATTGTTTCCAGAGTTTGCGTTGAAAGAAATTTTACTTTTTAGAGAATTTGCGATTAATTGCGAAGTTTCAATTTGAATGCTCGCAGCTTCCAAAAAACCGAGCGTAGTTCCGAATATTAAAATAAGGTTTTCGTTAGTTTCGGTTTCAAGCATTTTTGCGGGGTCTCTTGCAATCGCTAAAATCTCTCCAAAACTTAAAGTTCCTTTCCACTGCTGAAATAAATTTTCTATTTGAATATTTGAAGTTAAATTGCCTATAGTGTCGTCCGAAAGATTTGTATAAAGTCCCTCGTTTTTCAAATAGATTTTCAAAAATTCGTCATAATTTTTCGGAGTCGGGAACGAAATAAAGCCTTGAGAGTAAAGATTAATACTAATTATAAAAAATATAATTAACTTTATCAATTTAGATTTTATCATTTTTATTATTATTATTAAATTTTATTGTTAAATTACATTTTTTAACGATACCTAAATTCTATCTCGTAATGAGTTATAGACTCCGAAGGTTCTATATAACCTCCGTTTTTCAAAATCGCTTCCAATATATCCGCTTGAGCCTCGTAATACATGGCGTTATAATATTGACTTTTGCTACGTTCGGTTTTGGCTTTTCTTCTTAATTCGTTTATAATCGGATTATATGCGGAATTATTATAATTAAGAAAATTTTGCATTTCGCAATAATCGAGTAATTGAATAGTTTTTCCGTTTATATTGAAAAGCGTATTGCCTCCGCCTATTTGCCAAATCATAGAATAGCCCGTATATTCCAAAGGAGTTATCAATTTCCAATCGCTTTCTTTTGCGTTATCTGGATTAACCAAACTTACCATAAATTGATTTTTGCCCGAATTTTCTATATGTTCTTCCGTTATTACAAAATTCGTTTTTCCGCTATCCGCCGCTTTTTTAATTTCGTTTACGGGCGGAATTGGAAGAGAATAATGTTTTCCGTTAAATAATATGTCGCTATAATTGGTTGCCGCTTTATAATATCTTTTATTGTCTTTATCGAAAACCCAATCTGGAGGATTAGAATTAGTAGGATGCGGTTTAAAGTGAACATTGGTTATAAGAGGTATACTAAGACCATAGAATTTAATATCAGAAGAAATATTATTTTCTTTAACCCATACTATATTACCGTCTTTAATTTCTCCCGTTGTAGAATAAATATCTTGTCTGCTACTATCATATTTTTCGTTGACAGCAATCCATAATTTTGGTTTATCGCCTTTCCAATAATGATAGCCAAGTCTTTTAATATATAATTTATTTTTATTAGCAAAAACTTGAATATATGACTCCTTTCCCCAAGGGTAATTATAAAAGTTCCAATTATTCATATCTTGACCGTTAGCATTCAAATCTATAACTTTGTATTTTGTAATACTCGCATCTTGATTTTTAGTAAAGTTGTTTTTCCCACCACCAAAAACATATAATTTGCCTTTAAAATAAATATAGGCATAATTCCAATATGAACCATATTCCCATCCATCTCCTTGCCAATCTTTGTTAGTAGGAAAATTTATAATGATATTTTTCCCGCTATTTGTTCTCCAATTTAATAAATCGCCAGAATGATAGGATAACCAATTACTCATAATAGCTATTTCATAATAATAATAATAAGAACCCCCATTATACAGTCTATAATTTGTTAATTTGTAAGGTTTTTTTAATATATCAGGGTCTTGCCACCATACTTGATTAGTTTCTATTATATTAAAATTTGTTAAATGATTCCAAATATTATTGTTTATAGGTTTTCCGCTATTTAGAACGGATAAATTTCCATTTTTATCGAATTTCAAGAGGAATTGTTTTCCCTTTTCGGTTAAAATTTTATTGGTAGCGTCATAATAATATTTATTTGTAGCCAATACATACCATTCGCCTTTATATTGAAATTTTCTTATAAATCCACCGAATACTTCGCCATTTTTTGCAGGTTGAGGATTGACATCTATTTTTGAAGGTATTGTTTGGTTGTTAGCTGGAACTCTGAATTTCGTTTCTTCAGGTATATAAGTCGGAGCGAGCAGATTTACTTTTTTGCATGCAAAAATAGTTAATAATACTGTAAATAGAATTGATAAAATAATTAAAAATCGTTTCATAATAATTACCTCCTGCTAATATAAATTAATATAAAATTTTATCGGAATTATCGTATACTAACAAATGCTGCGGTAATCTTAATACTTTTACTTCTATTTTCCCTACATGTTAATAATATAAAATTTTTTTAATTAATCAAGCACTTTATATATGAATTTTTAAAAATTCTTTAAAAATTTTATAGTTATCATAATATTTTTCGGAATAAAATTTGATATTGTTTAATAGTTGACTATAAATTTATATATGTTAAAATATTTTAACTAAATTGAATTTTTTAAAGTATCAATTCAAGAGGAGTTATAATGTCAAAAATTAATTTTTCAGGGCAATCCTACGATATGCCTAAAGAAATGTCTTTATTAGACTTCATAAAACAAAACGCTAAAAAAGAATCTAAAGATACAATCGCCGCTAAATTTAACGGAGCGGAAGTCGATTTAACCTACAAACCCGAAACTGACGGAGATTTGGAATTGATACTTACGACAACGAATGAAGGACTTGAAATATTAAGACATTCTACAAGTCATTTGATGGCTCAAGCGGTTAAAAGACTTTATCCTAATGTTCAAGTTACAATCGGTCCCGCGATTAAAGACGGTTTTTATTACGATTTCGATACCGACAAACCTTTTACTGACGAAGATTTGCCTAAAATTGAAGCGGAAATGAAAAAAATAATAAAAGAAAATATTCCCGTAATTAGAAAGATAATGACTAAAAAAGACGCTATAGA
>CAKVCG010000112.1 GCA_934725525.1 uncultured Brachyspira sp.
TAGACCCTGGATTTGCAAGATGCGGATACGCTTTTATAGAATCAAAAAATTCAATTTATAGAATAGTAGAATCGGGATTTATCGAAACTTTTAAAGAAACGGAATATAATCAAAGACTAAAAAAAATATATGACGATTTAAATGATTTAATAAAAAAAATAAAACCCGACAATGCCGCTATAGAAGAATTATTTTTTTCAAAGAATTCAAAAACCGCGCTAAAAGTTGCGGAAGCGAGAGGAATTATAATACTTGCTTTAACGATTAATAATATTGATTTTAGGGAATATAAACCGAAAGAAGCGAAATCGCAAATAACTGGAAACGGAAACGCAAATAAAGCCTCCGTTATAAAAATGATTAATTTATTTACTGGTTCAAAAATAATTCAAGACGATACAGCGGATGCCGTGGCAATCGCTTTGACTCATGCTTCGAGGAATAGAATTTTAGAATAAATAAATTCTATAACATGCTTTATAAATGAGTGTTTTAATGAGTTATGATTTAAATATTGTTGAAGAAGAATTAAAAAATTCAATTTCGGTAGATTGGGATAAAGCTAAATAAAGCGGAGTAATCGATAGGAAGGGTTCTTTTTTTACGCCGCAGATTTGGTATACTTCAACGCCAACGGCGGGCAGAAGCCCAAAACCGCTTAAGTTCTCAAAAGAAGCGAAAGATGTTTTTGAAGCGGGTAAAAAGTTGTGGAGACATTATCATACGCAACATGCGGGCAGTAGCCAAACTGGAAGCTATATAAATGTCAACGCATCGTATTATGATATTTGTAAATACTTTAAAGGAACTGACGCAAACGGAAGAATGAATAATAAAAGTATTGACGAAAAATATAATAAACTTATAAAAGATTTGAGGGATAAGATGGATATTTTAGCGAAGAAAATTGAGCCAAAGATTATGAGTATGGTTTTTGAGGGAATAATATTATATCATATTTTTTATTCAATATATTTCGTTTATTTACGATATTTAAAAAAAGAACTTTAAATTAAAAATATAAAATAAAAAATATAATTAATCATATAAAAAGCGTTTATTATGAATGAAAATATTTTAGTCATAGAATATAGAAACGAAGTCGTTGAAAAAATAATCGATATTTTAAAAGAAAGGCATTATAATCCCATTCCGACAAAATCCCGCTCGAAAGGAATCGAAATAGCGAACGAAACTTCGGTGGATTTGATAATTCTTGACGCCGATATTGGAGATTCTCAAGGATTGCAACTTCTTGAAACTTTTAAAAGCGAAGAAAACACAAAATGGATTCCCGTTATTCTATTAAGCACGCCTTACAGAAAAATGGAATTTATAGAAGAAGCTATCGGTTTGGGAATAGACGATTTAATATTTACTCCTTTTGACGAAATGGAATTTATCGCTTCGGTTAATGGAGCTTTGAAATTAAAAAAATTATTCGTTGAAAATAATAAATTAATCAAACAAAATAATAATATTGAAGAAGAACTTAATAATCTTAAAGATGTTTCGGAAGAACATTATAAATCTTATAAAGAAGCTCAAAAAAAATATGACGATATACTCAATTACGATTTGGAAACGGGACTCGACAATAAAAAAGAATTCTATAAACAATTAAAAAAATTTGTTTTTGAAAGCGTTCGCCATGAAGACACGATTATATTGTCATGTTTCTGTATTGACGGACTCGAAAATATAATAAACGAATTTGGAATAATGGCGGCGGAGGAGATAATTCTTCAATTTACGAAAGTTTTGAAAGACGCGAGCAGAGAGGAAGATTTAATCGCTCGTTTGGGCAATAACGAATTTATAGTGGCATTTAAAAGAATGGACATAAGATTATACGATGAAAAAGTGGAAGAGATAAAAAGTTTAGTCGGCAAAAACGAACTCGATTATAACGGAATGCTTATAAAATATACGATGTCCGCGGGAATATCTTACACGGCTTACAGGAAAACTTATCATTTTGAAAATAATATTGAAAAAGAAATTTCGCCTTCGCTTTTGGCTTTGCATAACGCTAAAAGAAGAGGTTTCGCTTCGGTTTATATTCACCCGACTATTATAAGAAAGTAGAAATAAATGATTATCAATCTTAATAAAAACGATATTGAAAGCATGAAATATGTGGCAAACGAAGTCGCTAAAGTTATTAAATCTGGCGGAGTCGTTACCTCTCCAACCGACACTGTTTACGGAATGCTCGCCAACGCTTTTTGTCCAGATGCGGTTTGGAGAATTTATGAAATCAAAGGAAGAGAAAAAGACAAACCCTTATTAATTTTGCTTAAAAGCGAAGAAGATATAAAATTATTTTCCGATATGCCGATTCCAGAAATTGTCAAAAAAAATATCCCGGGCGAATTGACTTTTATCATGCCTTTGTCAAAAAATTTAGAATATAATTTTGAATTCTTAAAATCAACGGTTGCAATTAGAATTCCAAAAGACGATTACATGAAACTTATACTTAAAGAAACTCCTCCGATTGTCGCTCCATCAGCGAATCTTTCGGGCGAGGGAATAATTTACGAAGGCGATAAAATAGCGGAAATTTTCAAAGACAAAGTAGATTTGATAGTAAACGCGGGATTGATAGAAAAAAAACTTCCTTCCACTTTATACGATTCGATAAACAAAAAAATTCTTCGTCAGGGAGAAGTTTATTTGGGCAAATAATTTTATTTATTGAATTTTTCTTAATTTTTATTTATACTAATTTTACAATTTAATAAGGCTATATTATGGATATAGAAAAATATCTTATACTTTTAAGAGATAAAGACGGAAAGCTTAAAGACAAAAGCAAAGAAGTTGAAAATTATAAGAATTATGGAAATATAATAAAAGTCAAATTTTTTAATAACCCTAATCCATATACTTATAGTAAAGAAAATTTTAAGATTTTTAAAAATCCAATAAATATCGACAATAAAATAGAATTTAATCGCGGAAATTTGCTTAATATAAATAAAATTTTAAAATTCGATTCTTATTATAAAATATTTTTTGAAAACGGTTATACAAAAATAGCTTCCGTTAACTCGTTAAAACATAGCGAGACAGAAATAAAAAATAATATTAATGCATTCGATTATTTTAAAGATATTGCAAATATAGTTAGTATAAAAACCGATGACGGCGAAGCTTTATTAAATATAGCTTATCAAAAAATTTTATTCGTTGAGAAAGGGACGGCGTTATATTCGTATTTAAATCCGAGTATAAAACCGAAAAAAGATAAAGAATTTGATTCTGTTTTACTTTTTCCTTTTGGTATAAACGGTTCGCAATATCAAGCCGTAAAAAACGCTATGGAAAATCAAATAAGCGTAATCGAGGGACCTCCTGGAACGGGAAAAACGCAAACTATTTTAAATATTGTAGCCAATCTTATTTATAACGGCAAAAGCGTGGCGGTTGTATCTAATAATAATTCGGCTACTGAAAATGTGTTTGAAAAATTGAAACAGTTTGATTTTGATTATATTTGCGCTACTTTAGGACGAAGAGAAAATAAAGAAAATTTTATTCAAAATCAAAGCGGATTATATCCAAACTTTGAATATAACGAAATAAAATCAAATCCTAATAAAAATAAAGAATTAATAAAAGAATTAAAAGAATTTTTTAAGCTTCAAAATAATTTAGCGATAAATAAAAATATATTAAGCGAATTGAAAATGGAATTTAAACATTTTATGAAGCAAGAAAATATATCGGAACTTCCTAAAATCAGAAATATAAATTATTTGAATTCCCAAAAAATAATGGACATAAAAATTAAATTTGAAGGAATAAAAAAGATAGGAATATTTTTGAAATTGAAATTAATATTTTTATACGGAATAGGCGATTTCAAATTTTATAAAAAATCTATACAAGAGATTATTAATGTTTACGACCAAATGTACTATACTATTAAAGAAAAAGAATTAAGCGAGGCTATGGATAAAGATAGCGGTAGATTGGAAGAATTAAGCAAAAATAATATCGTTGAAAATTTAAAAAATAATTCTATCTCCATATTAAAAACATATCTGAAAAATAAATATAACGGCAAAAAAGAAAGAAAAATTTTTACTTCAAAAGATTTGGATAAAAATTCGGAAGAA
This sequence comes from uncultured Brachyspira sp., assembly GCA_934725525.1. Taxonomy (GTDB): domain Bacteria; phylum Spirochaetota; class Brachyspiria; order Brachyspirales; family Brachyspiraceae; genus Brachyspira. The sequence continues at coordinate 4,128 of CAKVCG010000112.1, forward strand.
TTTATATCGGAATATCCTATAATATTCAGCACTACTTACTCTATAGGAAAATGTTTGAATAAAGATTATAAATTCGATTACCTTATAATTGACGAGGCTTCGCAAGTAGATTTAATTACGGGAGCTTTGGCTTTATATAATTCAAAAAACGCCATTATAGTAGGAGATAGAAAGCAACTGCCAAATGTTATCCCCTCGGATAGTTTATCAAAAATAGAGGAATTGTCAAAAAAATATAATATAAGCCCGAATTACGATTATACTAAACAAAGTTTTTTAACTTCTATAATAGAATCGCTTGATTATATAAATAAAGTATTGCTTAAAGAACATTATAGATGCCATCCTAAAATAATAAATTTCTGCAATAAAAAATTCTATAATAACGAACTTGTAATTTTAACGGAAGATAAAGGCGAAGAAGATGTAATGAAAGTTTATATTACGGTTAAAGGAAGTCATGCAAGAGGACATTATAATCAAAGGCAAATCGATGTCATAGATAAAGAAATTATGCCAGAATTAAAACAAAAATTAAGCGAAGACGAAATAGGCATAGTCTCTCCTTACAACGAACAAAAAATTCGTTTGCAAGATACTATAAATAACAAAGATATACAAGTCGACACGGTTCATAAATATCAGGGAAGAGAAAAGGACGCTATTATAATTACTACGGTTAATAATAAAATAAGCGAATTTATTGACGACCCTAAAATGCTTAATGTTGCAATAACTCGCTCAAAAAGATTTTTAAGGCTCGTAGTTTCAAACGAAATATGCGAAAAAGACGGAAATATAAACGATTTGATAAAATATATAAAATATAATAATTTTGAAATCGTTAAAGGCAATGTAAAATCAATTTTCGATTTGTTATATAAAGAAAATAGACTTGCGAGACTAAAATATCTTAAAGATAAAAAAAGAATATCTTTATACGATTCGGAAAATATAGCTTATAACGAAATTGAAAATATATTAAACGATTATAACGGTTTGGATATTGCCTCGCATATTCCTTTATTAAGAATTTTAGACAATACAAATTTATTAAATAAAGACGAATTAAAATATGTCCTAAACGAATGGACGCATGTTGATTTTATAATTTATAATAAAATGGACAAAAAGCCCGTTCTTGCCGTAGAAGTTGACGGCTACGCTTTCCATAAAAAATCTACCGCTCAAAGCAAAAGAGACGAATTAAAAAATAAAGTTTTTGAAAAATATGAAATCCCTTTGATACGATTAAGCACGATTGGAAGCGATGAAAAGAATATAATAAAAAATAAATTGGAAGAAATTTTATCTATAAATAAACTAATATAATTTAAAATAAATTTAATAAAAAATTCTTCCTTTTTTTCTATTGACATTATTTTTATTTATAATATATTATCTTTAATAATTAATCGGCGATAGCGGTAAATAGATATTCTTTACAGGTGTATCTGTTGACTAAGAAAGGCAATCATTAAAAATAATATTGCTGGAACGAAAAAACCCTATGCGGGTAGCGACGAGTAAACTGTGTTTTATACATTAGTATATAAGTATTAAGCTATCCCAAAAAATAACGCATAGGGAGTTTTTAAATGAACGGCAATATAATAGTTTCCTTACAAAATATCAATGTTTCTTACGGCGAAAATTCTATTTTAGAAAA
>CAKVCG010000113.1 GCA_934725525.1 uncultured Brachyspira sp.
GTTGATATGTTGAAGACGGGAATTATAGACCCTGCTAAAGTTTCAAGGAGCGCTTTACAAAATGCAGCTTCAATAGCAAGTCAAGTTCTAACAGCGGAAGTTATCATTACAGATATACCTGAACCTGAAAAACCTATGCCACCAATGCCTGGCGGAGGAATGGGCGGTATGTATTAAAAAATGCTCATATATAAGAAATGTAAAGCCTCGATTTTTTATCGGGGCTTTCTAATTTCTATAAAAATTAAAAAGTTGTTTTGTAACTTTACGCTCCCATGTCCATTATTCCATCATTTAGCATATTATCCGTTTCGGGATATGAAGGAAAATCGTTAGGAGAGGACGGAACGGTATTATTTCTTGGATTGGTTCTCGCTTCGTATTTTTCAAGTATTCTAGCCGCAACGGACGCGTCCATCAAACTTAAAAGATAAGAAGTCGTGCTGTTTCTTCCTTCGGTAGCCGCTATGGAATCCATTTCCAAAAGGACATCTATAACCAAATCGTCCGAACCGTTTTCGGCAAGTTGATTAAGAAGAGCGACAGAATTTTGAGGAGGCATACTGTTAATTTTATTAGCCAAATCGGTAAGAACTAATTGATACTGCGAAGATTCGTCCATAGTAGCCTGATAATTAGACCAAGCGCTTAATAGATTCTGTCTGTCCTGTTCTATCAATTCCGACTGCGAATTTAATTCGATTGCCCTGCTTGCTATTAAAGATTCTTGAGCCTCTATATTTTTTTCTCGCAAATTGAAAGATTCCCGCATTTTAGCCAAATCGTCTCTTGCCAAAAGCGACATATCTTCCACTCTCGCCTTTTGAGTAAATCTCGCCATAAGAGGAATATTCGGGGCAATTTTAGTTCGCATTAAAGTATAATAATTTACGACTCCGAAAATATCGAACATATAAAGCAAAGCCGTAAAAGCTATCAAATTAACTATAATCAAAATCGCTATTTTAAATTTCATAATTTATATCGCCTCAATTTAATAACTTTATTATAATTAAAAATAATAATATGTCAACTAATTTATTATCGTAATAAAAAAATATTTTGTTATAATTTTTTAGTTTTAATCGGTTCTTCGTAAAAAAATCATGCTTATATCGTCAGGCAAAGAATTATTGGAAAAGTTTTTTAATTCTTTTATCATGTTTTCTTTTATAACATTTATATTTTTATGCATATTTTTTAAGAAAATCGATTTTAATTTTTCGTCTCCGAGCATTTTATTATTGTCGTTAAATATTTCGTAAGCGCCGTCCGTAAATAAAAGCAAAGTGTCGTTATGGGCGAGTTTTATGCTCGTTTCGTAATATTGACTCTCTTCCGTCATCCCAACCAAAGGACCTTCGATATCCAGAAAATCGATTTTATTAAAAAAGTTTGAATAATATAAAGGTTTGGGCGAGCCTCCAGAAGAACATAGAAAATATCCCGTTTCGTTGTTATATACGGCGTAAAATACCGAAGCGAATAAACTTTTATCAAAACCTTCGTCTATAAAAAAATTATTTAATTCTTTCAAAAAAACCGATGGAGAAGTATTTTTTGAATCGATAATCGCATGAGAATCAAAAAAAGATTTTATTAAAATAGTAAGCATACTTGCCGCCACTCCATGCCCCGAAACATCGGCAAGCAAAATAGCGTAGCATCCATCGTTTATAGCTTTTATTCCGCTATAATCTCCCGATACTTCGTTTGGAGCGTAATGATAAACCGCTATATCGTTTTTAGGAATAGACGCGTTCCCGTAAGAGAGAATGCTTTTTTGCAATTTTGAAGCGTATTCGATGTCTTTTTTAAGGATATCCATATACATTATATTCGATTCTACCGCTTTTTTTAATCTTATATATGATTTCATTTTCAATAAAAAAATATCTATATCGATTGATTTTTGAAAGAATCCGTCCGCTCCGCACTCGAAAGACTTTATACATTCGGCTTTATTGTCGTTTGCCGTCATAAAAAGTATAACGGTATTGTTTATAAGATTATCGGCGCTTATATGTTCCGCAAGTCTGAAAGCTCCGCCAAAAGGAAGCATATAATCGACAATAATGCAATCGGGAATTTTTTCATGAGCCAAATTAATCGCGTCCTCGTAAGACACGGCAATATAGCATAAATATCCGTCTTTTTTTAAGGCGTTTTGTATAAATTTCGCATAATCTATATTTGAATCGACTATTAAAATTTTTTCTGTTAAAATATTATTTCTCATAATTATTTTTTTATTATAAATCATTAATGAACATATCTTCTCGCTTCGACATTAAATATAAGTCCTATCGACATTGAAAAAGTTAAAATAGAAGAACCTCCGCTGCTTACGAAAGGCAAAGTTAGTCCCGTAATCGGCATCATTCCCACAACCATTCCTATATTGATTATCACATGGCATAAAAACATCGCTATGACTCCGACAACTATCAAAGCTCCAAGTCTGTCTTTCGCCAAATAAGCCACGGTTATTCCTCTGACAAATATAACGGCATAGGCTATAATGACTAAAGCGCTTCCGACAAATCCCCATTCTTCGCATATATTTGAAAAAATAAAATCGTTTACCTGCTGAGGAATGAAATTTAATTGAGACTGACTTCCGTTTAAAAATCCTTCTCCGAGTAATCCTCCGCTTCCAACGGCTATTAACGACTGAATTATATTATAACCCGAACTCAATCTCGTTAATTGAGGATTCATAAATACCAAAAGCCTTTCTTTCTGATAGTTTTTTAATCCTATGTCAAAAACCAACGCGGCGCACATACTTAAAAATAAAACGAAAAACATAAACGAAATCGATTCTATATATTTATTGCTCATGTAAAAGTTAATTGTTAAAAGCAAAACCGCTATAAAAAGCAATACTCCAGCAAGATAGCCGATATAAATTCTTTGAGATAAAAAATTAAAAAGAACATTATTTATATCGTCCGACATTCTTTTATATTCCAAAAACATAGGAATAGAAAGCCCGATAATTCCAATGCTCATCAAAGCCAAAATATATCTAATCGGAACTCCGCCGACAAAAAGCATCACGAAAACTATAAAACAGTAAACCAAAACCGTTCCCAAATCTGGCTGCATCAAAACGAGGGCGATTGGAATAACTATAAACAAACCCGCAAGCGCAAAATATTTTTCTTCTTTTATTTTATCTCCAATTTGGTCTAAATATCCAGCAAGAAATATTATCATTACCAATTTTCCAAACTCCGAAGGCTGTATTCCAAAAAGCCAACTGCTGCTTCCGTTAATCGTAGTTCCGACATTTGGAATCAAAACCAAAACCAAAAGCACAATCATTGGGATATATAAAGACATTCTGTGCTCGGCTAATTTTGTATAATTTATAAACATAGTTATGCACATAATAACCAAGCCCGTTACCGAAAAGAATAGATATTTCAAAAAAAGCCAACTCGTTCTGCTCGCTTCCGCCGAATATGTAGAAGAATAAACGGCGACTCCTCCCGCTATCATTAAAAATATTATCGCAAGCAATATTCTAAAATCGAATATAAATAATCTTTTTATTTCTCTTTTTTCATTCATATCTTATCCTATCGTCCGTATTTCTATTTTTCTTTTTAGAATTATCTTCTTCCGCGTTATTATAGTTATTTCCCATTTCTTCCGCTGCTGCTTGTTCTCTTGCAAGTCTAAGTTGTTCGTAAATGCTTTGCATTCTATAATATATAGAATTTCTAACTTCGAGAGCGTTTTCTCCAGATAATATCGAACGAAGCATTGCAGTAGCGATTGGTCCCGCCGTGCTTCCTCCTCCGCCGCCGCTATGCTCCAACATAACGGTAACGACAACCATATCGTCCGTAGGTCTTTGATTATAAGGTCCAAAAATCGTAATCCAAGTATGGTCTCTTCCTTGAGCGTTTTGAGCGGTTGAAGTCTTAGCGGCTAATTTTACATAAGGCGACCAAGCTCCGTTTCTTGCCGTTCCTCCAGCGACAGCCATTCTCATTCCTTCTTTAACTACCGTAAACATACTTTGCGGAATATCCAATTTTTTAATCACAACTTTATCGTTATTGTATATAACCTCGTCCGTTTGCGAACTTCTTATTTCTTTAACGACATGCGGACGATACATAACGCCATCGTTTATAATCGCCGATGTTGCCATATGAACCGCTATTGGAGTGGCGGACATATAGCCCTGCCCGATAACATATTGCAAAGTGTCTCCGTCCCACCAATATTCTCCGATTTTTCTTCTCTTCCAATCGGCGCTCGGCACTACTCCGACTTTTTCGCCGGGCAAATCTATTCCCGTAGGAACGCCAAAACCAAACATTTCCGCATATTTTTTTATAAAATTTGGTCCGAGTTCATAAGCCAAAGTATAAAAATAAGTATTGCAGGAATATTGAATCGCTCTATACATATTCACATAACCATGATGTCCTGTGCATCTATAAAATCTGTTTTCAAGCAACATACCTCCAGAGCAAAACACCGTCTTGTTTGCCGTGAGTCTTCCTTCTGCAAGCGAACCTGCGGACGATATTAATTTGAAAGTCGAGCCTGGAGGATATCTTCCTCTTATAGCTTTATTCCAAAATGGATTCGCTGGATTATTTATAAGTTCAGCGTATTTTTCTCTGTCGATTTTTCCTATAAATATATTCGGGTCATACCAAGGAGCGCTAACCATCGCGAGTATTTCTCCTGTTGTCGGACGCGATACGATTATAGTTCCAACCTGTCCGTATAATAATCCTTCGGCGTCTTTTTGAATCTTTGAATCGATGCTTAAAATTAATTTTTTTCCGGGAATCGGTCTTCCAACCGCGGGGCTTATCGTTTCTTTTACTCTGTTTCTCGAGTCGACTATCCATTGAACATATCCGTCAATTCCTCGAAGTTCTTTGTCGTAAAATTGTTCGACTCCTTCCTTACCAATCATGCTGTTTCTTCTGTAGCCTTCGATTCTTTTGCTTTCAAATTCTTCTTGAGAGATATTTCCGATATAGCCTAAAATATGCGTCATCGTCTCTCCGAGCGGATAATTTCTAACCGATTTGCTTCCGTAATAAACGCCTGGAAATTCTTCCGCTCGTTCGGCTAAATAGCTGATTTGTTCCATCGTCATATTATCCGTTATTTCAATCGATTCATAGCTGTTTTTAGAAACTTTACCCAAAGCTGATTTTATCTGCTCCAAATCTATATTGAATATTTTTGAAACTCTATATAAAAGTTCTTCTTTTTCAAAATAATTTTTAGGCAAATAAGTGGGAATCATATACATAACATAAACTTTAATATTTTCCGCAACCATAATTCCGTTTCTGTCGTATATTTCGCCTCTATGAGCTTCAATCGGTATTATCTGTTCTTTATTGTTTCTCGATAAACCGCTGTAATATCCGTTCTTTATTATTTGCAAATAAAATAATCTGATTATAAGAACTGAAACTACGAAAATTGAAACGAAAAGAATAACCAAAAGTTTTCTTCTATATCTAAAATCTTCGCCAACAAATTTTTTATCTTTATTTAATTCTATTTCAAACAAATCCATCGAATTTATCCTTTAATTTAAGAATTTTTTAAGAATAATCAAAAATTATATTACAAAAAATACTTTTATCAATACTATAAATAACGGTATTATATAAATTAAATTAAAATTTTTTTATTAGAATTTAAAATTAAAATTTTCTTTTCAAAATTATCGCTTTATGCGGACATAATTCCTGACAACAATA
>CAKVCG010000114.1 GCA_934725525.1 uncultured Brachyspira sp.
TTAAAATTTTTATTCGGATACATTTCTTTTATATTAAAAATATCTCCAAACCAAAATTTGCTATTATAAGCGTTTGGATTAAGCCAAGAAGAAAAATATCTATCTGTTGCATAATCTCTAAAAGGATTATATTCCCACTTCGTTTTTACTTTTTCCTCATAATTATCCATCTTATATTTAAGAGAATTATTTGTTTCTTGGCAGAATAAAGATAAACTCATAAAAAATAATAATAAAATATTATAATAAATAATTTTGTGAAACATAAAAATTTTCATACTTAAAAAACTAATAGAATTTAATGAATTCAATATTGAATTCTATTTTCCGAAAATATTATATTAATATATAAATTATTTCAAGGTAAAAATTTTTATTTAAATTTTTGCTTTAAATTTTTTTAATTTTTTGTATAATATATGATAGATAAATTAAATTTTTGATTATATTTTTATGTTGAAAAAGATTTTATTAATTGAGATTCTGCTTGCCACTTTTAGCGCAAGTCAATTAGCCGCTTATATTTCAAGTTCGCCTATGTTTCTTATGGAAGAAAAAGAATTAATAGGCATTGAAACTATAAATTATAACGATTATTCTCAAAATTTAAAAATATTAAGTTTTCCTATGGTAAGTTCGGCAATGTGGTTCAAGGATTTTCCCGTTTTGGATTTAATTTTGGATGTATATGTTTTTGTCGCCTATAATAAAAATGTAAATACTTTTGTGACTTATCTTAATTTTTATAGAACTTTGAAATCTATAGAATATAAATTCGGTGAAAGCGATTTTTCGGCTGTTTTTTATTATTCGAGCGGTATGAATAATTATTTTAATTCTATGATTAGAGATTTGTCAATATCGTATAATAAATGCTATTTTGGAACTGATATTTACTTAGGAGTTAATTATTATTTGAATTAAATATATTATTTTTTATTTTAATTTTTTAAGTTAAGGTATTTGCAATTATAATTGTTTATGATATAATAATATGCTTGAAAATTATATTTATTAAAGAAAGGTTAAAGTGTCCGATTCATATAAAATAATTACTCTTGATGGTCCTTCAGGTTCAGGTAAAAGCACAGTTGCCAAATTAGTCGCCAATAAATTGGGGTTTAAATATTTGGATACGGGAGCTATGTATAGAGCCGTTACTTTATATATGCTTGAAAATCATATTGATATAAAAAATGAAAAAGAAGTTATAGAGGCTTTAAATAAATTAAATATAGGTTTCGACAGCAAATGCAGGATATATTTAGATTCTAAGGATGTTAGCGATTATATAAGAGGCGATAGAGTGGTTAAATCGGTTTCGGAAGTATCCGCCATAAGTTTAGTTAGAAGAAATATGGTTGATTTACAAAGAAATATAGCTAAAGATGACAATTATATTTTGGATGGGCGAGATACTGGAAGCGTTGTTTTTCCAAATGCAGATTTTAAATTTTATATAGACGCTTCTATTGAAGAGAGAGCGAAGAGAAGATATAAAGAAGAATTATCAAAAGGTAAAGATATAAGTTTTGAAGAAATCAAAGAGAGTATTAAAAAAAGAGACGAATACGATTCAAATAGAGAATATAGTCCTTTGATAGTTCCGAAAAGCGCGGTTATAATAGACACTACAAATATGGCCATAGACGAAGTTGTTGAAAAAATTACCGACATAGTTTTAAATAGGGAAAGTCGGATTTTATATATAAACCCTCATAATTTGAGGGAGAGAGAGGGAACAATGGAAGATAATAATTTATCAAACGAACAAGAAAGAAAAGAATTTCTTAAAGCCGTGGAGGAATTCGGAGATAATGATAATAATAATTCTTACAAAGTCGGCAATATAGTTAAAGGAAATATTGAGAAATTTGACGATACGGATGTTTTTATAAACCTCAATTATAAAGTGGAAGGTAAAGTAAATAGAAATGAATTTGAAAATGAGCCTAATATAGGAGAAGAAGTAGAAGCTATAATAGATATGGTAGATAATGATAATGGATACTTTGTGTTATCAAAATCAAAATTAGATAGAAAAAAGGCGCAGACGATAATAGATGAAGCTATTAAAAATAATAATGCTGTTAATGGAATAGTAAAAGAAATTATAAAGGGTGGCTTCAATATATCAATAATGGGTTATCAGGCTTTTTGTCCGTTTTCTCAAATAGAATTGAATAGAGGAATTAAAGACGAAGAACATATAGGTAAAAAATATGAGTTTAAAGTAATAAAGAAAAAGGGTAAAGATATAGTGGTTTCAAGGAGAGTATTGCAAGAAGAAACACAAAATGCAAATATAGCCGTTTTTCTAAATAATTTGAAAGAAGGAGATATAATTAACGGTAAAGTTAAAAATATAGAGAGATTTGGAGCTTTCATTGGAATTACCGAAGGTTTGGACGGTTTCCTTGCAATACCGAATATGTCTTGGGCAAAAATAATTAATCCTAAAGATATAATTAAAAGAGGCGAAGAGAGAGCATTTAAAGTTCTTTCAATAGATAAAGAAAAAAGAAAAATAGATTTAGGAATAAAACAACTTGAAAACGACAGTTGGGTTCAGTTTGTAGAAGAATATCATATAGGCGATACCATAAAAGGCGAAGTGACAAATGTTAAAAAATTTGGGGCTTTTGTTAAAGTTTATGATAATGTGGAAGGCTTGATTCATATATCCGATTTAAGTTGGAACTCTCATGTCAATAGTCCGAGCGATTTTGTTAAAAAAGGCGATTATTTGGAATGTAAAATATTAGATATAGATGTTCCAGAAAGAAAGCTAACTTTAGGATTAAAACAAGCGCGGAATAATCCTTGGGATACAGTAAGTAAAGATTTCCCGTTAAAGACTGCTGTAAAATGCAAACTTAAAAGAATATTAAAGAATTTTTCTGTATTCGAGCTTCCTAATGGTTTGGAAGGAATATGCGATATAGGAGATTTCGATTGGAAAAATAATATAGTTAATATGAAAGACTATATTAAAGATAATGAATATATAGAAATGGTTGTAATGGCAATAGATAGAGATAAACAGAGAATCAGATTAAGCCACAAACATACTACTGAAAGCCCTTGGAGAGTATTCGATAAGGAGCATCCGGTAGGTTCTATAGTAGACGGAACGGTAAAAGCGTTGGTTGATTCTGGAGCTATAATTTCATTAGAAAACGATTTGGAAGGGTTTATGCATATATCCCAAATAGATTTACCAAAAGGTTCTAATTTAGAAGATGTCCTTAAAATAGGAGAGACTTATCCTTTTGTGGTTAGAGAGACAAATCAAGGAAAACGTAGAATATATTTATCGAGAAGAGATTACACGGAAGCCGAAGCTAAAAGAGAGACTACAAATTATATTTCTAAAGAAGAGCCTACTTCTTTGACTTATAATCCTTTCGATAATATTAATAATTAATTTTTATTATATTATAATTTATAATGCCTGATACTAAAATAATATCTAAAACAGTGTATAGAGAAATAAATTGCAAATCGGCCGTAAACAAAATAAAAAATAGATTCGGTTTTTGCAACGATTTAAATATATACAGAGGTTGTTTGCATAAATGCTATTATTGTTATGCCGTTTATTCCCATAGATATATTAATTCTCGAGATTTTTTCGGGGAGATTTTTGTTAAGAAAAATATTGCCGAAGTATTGGAAAAAGAATTATCTTCAAAAAATTGGAATAGAGAGACAATAAATTTAGGAAGCGTTACAGACAGCTATCAGCCCGCGGAAGAAGATTATAAAATAATGCCCGAAATATTGAAACTCCTTATAAAATATAAAACTCCGATGTTTATATCCACAAAAAGCGATTTGATACTCCGAGATTTTGATTTGATAGATAAACTTTCAAATATTGTCCCCGTTAGAATAGCTTCAACTATTACGACAACCGATGAAAAATTATCTTCTTTAATAGAGCCTAATGTAATAAGTCCTATTAAAAGATTTGAAACGCTTAAAGAATTCAAAAAAACTAAAGCTATAGTGGGAGTTCATACAATTCCCGTTATGCCGTTTATAACCGAAAGCGGACTTGAAAATATTTTTATAAAAACAAAAGAAAATAATTTGAATTATATTATTTGCGAAGTTTTAAATTTGAGAGGAGAATGTAGAAAAATATTTTTAAATTTTGTGAGAAAAAATTTCCACGAGCATTATAAAAAATATCTTTATATTTATAATAATAACGGAAAATTAAAAGAGGAATACAAAAATAAAATTCATAAAAGAATCAAATCGTTGGAAGAAAAATATTGTCTTAATTATGGTTTAATCGATTTTGAAAAAGTTTATATAGAAAATGAAGCTAATTTATTTGATTATAATTTGTAGAATTATTAATAAAAGGATAATTGAATAAATCAATCAACAAAAGTATAAAAATACCGAAAATTTAGTTATAAATTTATTTAAATCGGTATAGAATAATGAAAATTTTTATAAATGGAAAGGAACTATCCGCAACTTTAGAAAACGAAAAAAACGCATACGAAGTTTTAAAGCCAGTTGAGGAATGGTGTAACTCAAATTCTTTTTTAATAAATAGGATTATAATAGACGAAAAAGAACTCCCGCTAGATATAAATAAGGAATACGAAACGATACGAATTGAAAATATAAAAAAAATAGAAATCGAAGCTTTAAGCCACAGCGAATATTATTTATCTTCGATAATTTCAATAATAGAATATATGGAAAGAGTTTCCAAAACCGATTCGGCGACTTTAACCGAAAACGATATAGAAGACTTAAAAGACGGAATATTTTGGATATTTGATTCTATTCCTCGAGCGATATTTTTATGCAACATGAATCTTGAAACGCATGGTATTATTCATATATTAAAAATGCTCGAAGTAAAATTGGAAAGATTAAATATTATAACTGGCAACAAAGAAGACGAGGATTATTTGAATAAAGTTAAAGAATTTTTTCAGGACGATTTGAAGCCTTTTATAAACGATAAAGTTTTACCCATTATGGAACTTGTTTTGGAAGACGCTAAAATTAATACTATGATTATATTTGCAAACGATATAAACGAAAATAACGCTTTATACAAAATAGGAACTTTGCCAAAATTTCAGGTTTTTATAACGGAAATATTGGACGAAGTCGTTGAAAAACTTCAAACGGGAAAAGATAAAGAAGCTTTTATATATGCGGAAAAATTTTCCCATATAGTCGGACTTTCTTTCAACATTCTTTCAAAGGTTGCTGAAATTTGTTCAATAGACTATTCGAATATAAAAATAAAAAATATAAGTTTACTCGATTCGATTAACAATTTTAATATTTTAATGAATAATTTGCTTGAAGCTTTTTCAAATGAAGACTATATATCTATAGCCGATTTGCTTGAATATGAAATAAAAGAGAAGATAGAAAATATTATGGATTATATACCACTTTTAGAGGAATATATTGAAAGACTCGATGCTTGATTTCACAGATAGCGACAATTCTTTTTTGCCTATAGCCGAGAGAATGCGTCCTACTTCAATCGAAGAAGTTTTTGGACAGAAACATATTTTATCCGAAAATAAAACTTTGAGAAAAATGATTGATAAAGATAAAATAACTTCGATGGTTTTTTTCGGACCTCCTGGCGTAGGAAAATCAACTGTAGCGTCAATAATCGCAAAAAAAACGAAAAGCGAATATATAAAATTAAACGCCGTTCTTTCAAATGTTTCGGAAAT